>DASUHU010000336.1:0-9449 GCA_036273395.1 Candidatus Limnocylindrales bacterium | reverse complement strand
GCGAGCGCGGCGAGCGCGGCGAGCACGGCGAGCGGCCGAGTCGCGAGCGCGGCGAGCGCGGCGAGCACGGCGAGCGGCCGAGTGCGGCGCTGTCGGTGGTGTTCGCGCCCGACTCGTTCAAGGGGACGCTGAGCTCGGTCCAGGTCGCAACGGCCTTCGCCGCCGGTTGGGCGCGGGCTCGTCCCGGCGACGAGCTGCAGCTCGCGCCCCTCGCCGATGGCGGCCAGGGCACGCTCGATGCGATCGAGACGGCAGGTGGCTGGTCGCGTCGCACGACCATCGCGACCGATCCCCTCGGGCGGCCGATTTCCGCGGCGTTCCTGGTGGAGCAGGACCGGGCCATCGTCGAGATGGCCGAGGCGTCCGGGCTGTTCCGACTGACCACGGCCGAGCGCGATGCCTATGGCGCGACGAGCCGCGGCACCGGCGAGCTGCTCCTGGCGGCGTTGGAGGGCGGGGCTCGGCACGTCACCCTCGGCATCGGCGGGAGCGCGACGACCGACGGCGGACGCGGCCTTCTGGAAGGCCTCGGCGCGTCGGTCGTGGGCCCCGGCGGGGAGGATCACGATTGGAGCGGGATCTCGGTGGATCTCGCCACCCTCGACGAACGCATCGTCGAGCTCGCCCTCGAGGTGGCGTGCGATGTCGACAACCCCCTGCTGGGTCCCCGTGGCGCGGCCGCAACCTATGGGCCGCAGAAGGGCGCGCTGCCGGACGACGTTCCGGTGCTCGATCGACGGAACGCAGCCTGGGCTGACGCGTTGGAGGCCGCCGCCGGCCGCGCGGAGCGGGAGACCGCGGGGGCCGGCGCGGCCGGCGGCGTCGGCTTCGCGCTCCTGTGCCTGGCGGATCGGTTCGGCTCGTTCGCGCTCCGCCCCGGGGTCGAGCTCGTGATGGAGGCCATCGACTTCGACGCGGCGCTCGAGAACGCCGACGTGATCGTGACGGGCGAGGGGCGGATCGATGCCCAAACCGCGCATGGCAAGACGGCCTTCGGCGTGGCGAAGCGAGCTCAGGCGGCCGGCGTCGCATGCCACGCCATCGGCGGCTCCGTGGAGCCGGAGGGAGCGGCGGCACTCGCCCGGGTGGGCTGTCTCGCCATCGCGGCGAACGACGAACCCGTGTCGCTCGAGCAGGCGCGAGCCGCGGGCACCGGGCCCATCGAGGCCGCCGCGGACCGCCTGGCCCGCAGCCTCACAATGCCCGGGTGAGCGCCACGGCATCGACCCGACGCCCCGTCACCCCTGCGGGACGCAAGGCGACGAAGCCTGCCGCCTCCAGGCGGAAGGCCAGGAAGCGTCGCAAGCCGGACCCGATCAAGGCCTGGGTCCGCCGCCTCGAGCGGACGCGTCCCGGTCTCACGACCTTCGTCCTCGATGGTCTGGCGGAACGCTATGGCCATCCGGCGTGGGGGCGGCGCCTCGACCCGACCTCGGAGCTGATCCTCACGATCCTCACCCAGAACAGCGCCGACGTGAACGCCGAGCGCGCATTCGAGGAGCTGCGCCGGGCCTACCCCGGGGACGGCGAGGTGGTGGCGCACAACCCGGGTCCGGGCTGGGGCGGCAAGGGCCTTCCGGACGGGATCGCGCCGGACTGGGCTCGAATCGACGCCGCCCCGCTCGAGGAGCTCGTCGAGGTCATCCGTCCCGGCGGCCTCCCGAACCAGAAGGCCAAGGGCATCAAGGCCGCGCTGGCCTCGATCCGCGAGCACCGCGGGGACTACGACCTCGAGTTCCTGGGGGAGATGACGGCGCTCGAAGCCCGGGCCTGGCTGACCTCGATCAACGGGGTCGGGGTGAAGACCGCGAGCGTCGTGCTGCTGTTCTCGTTCGGGCTGCCGCTCATGCCCGTCGACCGGCACGTCGAGCGGGTCGCCCGCCGGGTCGGGCTCATCCCGAAGAAGGTCACGGCCGAGCAGTCACACGACTACTTCCTGGCGATGCTCGAGCCGGACCAGATGCATGAGGCCCACGTCAACCTGATCCAGCACGGCCGGCTCATCTGTCACGCCCAGCGGCCTGCTCACGAGCTGTGCCCGCTCCGCGACCGCTGCCGCTTCGTCGACCCGAAGGCGCCCTAGGTCCAGGCCGACCGGACCGGCCCTCGCACCACCCGGGACGTTCGGGTCCCTCGTTCGTCGCGAATCGGCGGCTCTATGCTCTCGCCATGTTCGCGGGGAGCTGGCGCGACGGGATCGGGTCGCCACGGATCCTGCTCGTCGACGACGATCCGAACCTGCTCGTCCTGCTGGCCGAGCAGCTGAAGGCCGACGGCTTCGAGGTGACCACCGCGCGGGACGGCCAGGAGGCCCTCCGGCGCCTGGAGGGCGGCTGGCCGGACCTCCTCCTCGTCGACATGATGATGCCCCGCATGGACGGGCTGACCCTCGCCCGCGAGGTCAAGGCGCGGGCAGACCTGCCGATCATCGTCCTCTCGGCCATCGAGACGGCCGACTCGAAGGCCGATCTCCTCGAGGAGGTCGCCGAGGACTACGTCACCAAGCCGTACCACTATCCCGAGCTGCGAGCCCGGATCGGGCGAGTCCTCCGGCGGCTGCGCGATCGGGTGCCGCGCCAGGAGCTCACGCTCGGCCCGAACCTCATCCTCGAGCTCCACCACCGGACCGCGACCGTTCGGGGCGAGACCGTCGCCCTCACCCCGACCGAGTCCCGGCTCCTGTACGCGCTCGCGGCAAACCTCGGGCAGACCGTGCCGACCGAGACCCTGCTCGATCGAGGCTGGGGCGACGCCGAGGATGCCGATCCGTCCTACGTCTGGGTCACGATGCGGCGGCTGCGCCAGAAGATCGAGGTCGACCCGGACCACCCGGCCCACCTCGTGACGGTTCGCGGCTTCGGCTACCGCCTCGTGGCCGAGAGCGGCGGCGCCTGAGGCTCGGATGGGCGAGGCCACGTGAGCGGCGGACCGCTGCCCAGCACGGATCTCGGCGCGCCGGCGTCGTCGTCTCGAAGCGAGCCCCGTCGTCTGGCACCGGAGCCACAACCCCAGCGGATCGGGCCCTCCGTCTCGTTCCGAGCTCGCCTGACCGCCGGCCTGATCCTGAGCGCGGTCGTCCCGCTCGCGGCGTTCGGTGTCGTGTTCCTCATCGCGGCGTCGGCACGGAGCGGCGGGATCGACCCGACGCTCGAACGGATCGTCCTGTTCGCGCTCGCGGCCGCGGTGATCCTCGCGGTCGTCTCGGCGTACGTGCTCGGCGCGAACCTCCTCAGCCCCCTCCGCGCCATCTCGCATGCCGTCGAGCGGGTCTCGGCTGGCGACCTCTCGGCCCGCGTGGAAGTGGCCGGCGAGGACGAGCTGGCGCGCCTCGTCGACAGCCACAACCGCCTCGCGTCCGACCTCGAGCGTCGGAACCGCCAGCTGGGTGGGCTGCTCCTGGCGATCGGCGAGACCTCGCCGCGCGAAGGCCTGGACCGACTCGTCCGGCTCGCGACGGCGAGCGCTCGGTCGACGTTCGAGCTGATCGACGCCCGGATCTACCTCGGCGACCCCGGCGACATCCCGATCGAGGAGGTCATCCCGGGCGAGGCTCGACCGGTCCGGGCCGTCCTGGCCCTCCCCGACGGACGCCTCGGCGTGCTCATCGGGCACGTCCCGGCGACCCGCCGCTGGGACCCCGCCGACCAGGACCTCCTCGAGCTGTACGCCAGCGAGGTCGCGGTCGGGATCCGGAATGTCGAGCTGTTCGAGGAGGTCGAGGCGCAGCGCCAGAAGGTCCTCGAGCTCGATGCTGCGAAGGACGACTTCCTGCGTGGGGTGAGCCACAACCTCCAGACGCCGCTCACGAGCATCCGGGCCTACGCGGAGCAGCTCCAGGAAGATCGGCCGGACCATCGCCTGTCGATCATCGTCGAGCAGTCCGAGCGGCTGTATCGGATCGTCCGCCAGCTGCTGGCCGTGTCGCGCCTGGAGGCGGGCACGCTCCGGTCCCGGCCGGAGGTACTCGCACTCGGGCCGCGGGTGCGCCGGGCCTGGGAGGCGATGGGCGCCGCGGGACCAGAGCTCGACCTCGGCGACGAGGCCCAGGGCTGGCTGGCGCTCGCCGATCCGGATCAGCTCGACCAGGTCCTGTGGGCCCTCCTCGACAACGCCGTGCGGTACGGCGGCGGGAGCGCGATTCACGCCTCCGTGCGGCCCGCCGCCGAGTCGAAGGAGCTGCACCTCACCATCGCCGACGAGGGACCGGGGGTCGCCGACGCGGATCGAGGCGCGATCTTCGAGCGCTACGAGCGTGGCAGCGCCGAAGGTCGCACCGAGGGGACCGGGCTCGGCCTGTACGTCTCGCGCTCGCTCTGCCGATCGATGGGCGGCGACCTCCGCCTCGAGCCGCACGAGCCGGGTCGCGGTGCCGCGTTCACGATCGTCCTGCCGGGCGAGCCCGCCCCCGCCGCCGAGGCCTGATTCCCGACTCCTGGGACCAATGGGCCCTCCGGGCCCGTACCAATGGCTGGTCACAGCGGCCGATGGGCAAGGTCTCATGCAAGGCGTCCCTCCAGAAATTCAGGTGCAGATGCATCGCCCTGCCCGGACGCCGAATCCCAGCTCGTCTGGCCGCCGCGGCCAGAGCCTGACCGAGTTCGCCCTGACGCTGCCCGTCGTGCTCGTCCTCATCCTGTTCGGGCTCGACTTCGGGCGGATCTTCCTCGGCTGGGTCCAGCTGACCAACGCCGCCCGCGAAGCCGCGAACTTCGCGGCCATGAACCCCGATGCCTGGAGCTCCGAACCGAGCGCCTCCATCCAGGCCGAGTACGCCCGGCTCGTCACGGCCGAGACGGCGGGCGCGAACTGCACGATGCCGAGCACGATCCCCTCGCCGACGTTCCCCAACGGGACTGGCCTCGGGTCGCCCGCGTCGGTCGTGATCACCTGCACCTTCCACCTGATCACGCCGGTCATCAGCGAGATCGTCGGGAGCCGCATCTCCGTCACGGCCGCATCGGCCTTCCCCGTTCGGAGCGGGATCATCGACGGCATCCCCGTTCCCACCGCGACGCCCACCACGAGCCCGACGTCGAGCCTCGTCCTCTCGTCCGCGACCGTCTCGCCGAGCTCGACTCCGATCGGCGCGACGCCCACGCCGTCGCCGAGCCCGACCGCCACGCCCAGCCCGACCGCGACCCCGATGTGCACGGTCCCGAACTTCAGGAACGTCAACACCGCGAGCGCGCCGTCGATGTGGCAGGCCGCCGGGTTCACCGCCGCGAACCTGTTGTTCAGCCCGCTGGTCGGACCCGGGAACAACTACAGCATCAAGGACCAGAGCCTGACCCAGGGCTCGTCGGCGGCGTGCACCTCGTCGATCATCGTCTACGACAAGAACCACCATTGAGCGCGCCGCCTCGCGCGTCGATGACCCCGAAGCGCCGGCGCGAGCGCGGCCAGACCCTCGTCGAGTTCGCCCTCGTGACCCCCCTCATCGTGTTCATGGTCGTGGCCTTCATCGACATGGGCCGGGCGGTGTGGACGTACACGACGATCACCAACGCGGCCCGTCAGGGAGCGCGGGTGGCTGCCGTGAACCAGCTGACGACCTCGGCCGACTGTGACGAGTCGATCCCCATCACGGACCCGACGACACCCCATTGGACGATCTACGGCTGTGCGATCGCCGCCGGCGGGCCGCTCGGCCTGACGACGTCGAACGTGGGCGTCAGCTACGCGGCGCCACCGGGCACGACCGTCTCCTGCTCCCCGTCGGTCAACGTCGGCTGCATCGCCTCGGTCACGATCACGTACGCGTACAGCCCATCGACGCCGATCCTCAACGGATTCATCCACTCGATGACCTTCACGTCGACCTCCCAGGAACCAGTGGAGCGTGTCTTTCCATGAACGAGCGACTGCGCAGCGATCGATTCAGGAGCCAGCGCGGGCAGGCCCTCGTCCTCATGGTCGGGGTCGTGTTCGCCTCCGTGGCCACCGTCGGCCTCATCGTCGACGGGGGCAACGTCCTGTCGCAGCAGCGGATCGTCCAGGCCGGCAGCGACGCCACCGCCGAGGCGGGCGCCGTGCTCCTCGCCCAGCGGCTCGCCGGGGCATCGACCCCGAGCGGCGGCTGGGACGCGAACATCGAATCGAAGCTCACCCAGACCGCGGCCGCCAACAACATGACGATCGCGAACGCCTACTACACCGACATCTGCGGAATCCCGCTCAAGTCCGATGGGACCGCCGCACTCACCGCCGACTTCCACGAGGACCTCACGTCCGCGATGCAGGTCGGCAACCTCTCGAACGAGCTGCCGGCTGCGGGCAACACGACCCCGGACTGCCCGAACCACGTTGTCGGCCCGGTGGCGGGCGTCATGGTCCTCGGCCAGAAGGTCGTCCCGTCGTACGTCGCCCGGGCCATCAACATCCCGTCGTTCACGGTGTCGACCCGCTCGACCGCGGTGGCGGGCTACCTCCAGGGCTACTGCGACTCGAGCCAGGGTCACTACTGCGCCCTGCTCCCGGTCGCCATCCCGGTCGACGTCATGAGCTGCAACGGCAGCAACTCGCCGATCGACAGCGGGGTCGCCTGGACCTGGAACACGGTCATCAAGATCCCCCTCTGCTCGACGGCGCCGGGCAATGTCGGCTGGCTGGACTGGACGCCGCCCAACGGCGGCACGTCGGAGCTGGTCTGCTCGATCGTGACCGCCGACAACCCCTCGATCAACCTGCCGTCCTGGCAGTACGTCACCTCCACGGGGAACGTCAACGGCGGCGGCGGCTCGTGCCACGAGGATGTCGAGGACGCGATCCGGGGCTATGACGGCGAGGTGGTCCTCATCCCCCAGTTCGACCTGATCTGCGACGCGAAGAGCAGCGATGGCGACCCGAGCAGCTCCCAGCCGGCGATCATCACCCCACCGAACTTCGGCTGCCCGGAAACGGTCGGGACCGCGAACGGCCAGAAGCTCTGGTACCGGATGCCGAGCTTCGCGTTCTTCGAGCTGTGCAGCCCGGTCACCGACGGCTGCGGCGGCCAGTACGGTGCCTACATCAGCGGCAACAACTCGTCGGTCTGCGATACGGGCAACGGCGCGACGTCGTGCCTCGTCGGGAAGTTCGTCGACATCCTGGCGACGGGCACGGTCGGGGCCGGGGTCGGCTCAGGGACCGGGAACAAGGCGATCGGCGTCCAGCTCATCAAATAGCCGCCTCGAGCAGGCGGGGTCGTGGGGGCGGGCGCTCGCCCCCTATCCTGCCGGACATGCCGACCCGCGCCGAGGCCTGGGCCCTGCTCCAGGAATGGACGCCATCCGAAGCCCTGCGCCGGCATGGCCTGGCGGTCGAGGCCGCAGTGGGCTGGTACGGCGAGCATCGCTTCCGGATCCGAGAGCCGGAGCTGACCGACTGGCGCTGCGCCGGGCTGCTCCACGACTTCGACTACGAGCGATACCCGGACACGCATCCGGTGCAGGGTGCCGCGGAGCTCCGGCGGCTCGGCTATCCCGAGGAGGTCGTGGACGCCGTGCTCGGCCATGGCGACCACACGGGCGTGCCCCGGACGACGCTCCTCGCGAAGACCGTCTACGCCTGCGACGAGATGACCGGCTTCGTGATCGCCGTGACGTATGTCCGGCCGAACCGCAGCCTCGACGAGGTGGACGTCCGGGCGGTCTCGAAGAAGCTCCGTGACAAGGGCTTCGCCCGGCAGGTGCCGCGGGACCAGCTGACGAAGGGCGCCGAGGAGCTCGGCGTGCCGTTCGAGGAGCACGTCGAGAACGTCATCGCCGCCCTGAAGACGATTCGAGGTGATCTGGGGCTGTAACCGGTCCCCCGCCCCCGGCGGCGGCTAGCATCCGGCGGTGGCCCCGCCCGCCGTCCGTCGCGCGACCCGCGTGTCCATGCCCCTGGTCGGGGCATTCGTGGTCGGCGCCATCGCCTACGGCGGGCTCTACACGTTCCCCGCGATGTCCGTGGCGTTTGGCGCCGAGTTCGGCATCTCGCGGACGCTCGCGGTCACCCCCTGGACGATGTTCCTCATCGTCACCGCCATCTCGAGCCCGCTCCTTGGCCGGGCGTACGACGAGTGGGCGGATCGCGACCTCCTGACCGCCTCGATGGTCCTCCTCGCGGCCGGCTGGCTCGCTGTGTACCTCGCCCCCGACATCTCGCTCGTCGTGCTCGCCTACGCGGCGTTCCATGCGCTCGGGCTCCAGCTCGCGTTCATCGGGATCACGACCGCGATCGCCCGGCGCTATGCCGGCGTCTCGGGGCTCGCGCTCGGGATCGCCTATGCCGGCCCCGGCATCGGCGTGGCGATTGCGCTCCCCGTCGCCGCGGCCCTCATCTCGAGCGACGGCTGGCGCGCCGCGGCCCTCGCGTTCCTGGCGTCGTCGCTCGTGGGCGTGGCCTTCGTCTGGCTCATGACGAGCGGTCCCCGGATCGTGATCCCCGCCCGGCCGGCCCCCGGTCGGGCTGGCGCGACGCGCTCCACCCGGGACATCGAATCCCACCAGGCCGCCCACGCGGCCGGGCTCCACGAGACGGCGGCGCCGGGTGCCGTGTCGGCCGGGTTCGAGCCCTGGCCGGCGGGCAGCCGCGAGCACCGACAGGGGCTCCGGCGGATCGTCCGGACGCAGCGGTTCTGGGCGTTCTTCGGCGGCGCGGTCGCGATCGGCCTGTTCGACGAGGGGATCATTCAGGCCTTCATCCCGCACGCCGTGCAGGCGGGCTTCGGCGTCGGGTTCGCCTCGCTCGCGCTCGGGGCGCAGTCGCTGGCCTACGTCGTCGGCCAGGTCGTGGGCGGCGGCCTGTCCGACCGGCTCGGCCGGCGGATCGTCGGGATCGCCGCCGCGGCGGTCGTCGCCGGCGGGATCGTGGCGGCGTTCGGCGCAAGCACGGGCGAGGGTTCGCTCGTCATCGCCGGCATCGTCGCCCACGGACTCGGAACCGGTGCCACGATCGCGGTTCGATCTGCGACCTTCAGCGATGTCTTCGGCGGGCCGTCGTTCGGGACGATCTTCGGGCTGCTCGCCGTCGCCTATCCGGTCGGGGGCGCGATCGCGGTGTACGCGGGCGCCATCTCGTCCGACCGGCTCGGCAGCTACGAGCCGCTCGTCGTGATCGCGGTCATCGGGACGGTCGTCTGGGCCGGCGTGCTGTGGATCGCCGGGCCCCGGCGGCGACGACCGAGGGTGGCGTGAACCGTGGGGATCGCGGGCCTGCCGAGGAGCCCGGCCCTGCCGAGGAGCTCGATCGTCAACGCGAAGCCCTCTCGCCGACGGAGTACCGGTCGCTCGTCCGCGCCGTCGTCGCCTCGATCCCGCCCGGTCGCGTGATGTCCTACGGCGCGATCGCCGCGTACCTGGCCGACGGCTCGGGCCGTGCGTCGCCACGGCTCGTCGGCCAGATCATGGCTCGCCATGGCGACGGATTGCCGTGGCACCGGGTCGTGCGCTCGGACGGGCAGCCGGCCCGCGGGCACGAGGCGCGGG
>DASUHU010000335.1:0-5004 GCA_036273395.1 Candidatus Limnocylindrales bacterium | reverse complement strand
TGGGCTTCCTGGCCCTCATCCTGCCCTGGGCGTCGAACGCGATCGTCGACTCGACGTCGCAGGGCGATCCCTACACGATCCTCACGGGGAGCGTGATGGTGCTCGGCCTGTTCATCGTCGCCGCCGGGATCGCGATCATCTTCGCGAAGCTCGACAACCCGTCCTGAGAGCCCGCTCACCCGGACCCTGGCGGCAGGGACGCGGCCACCCCTCGACCGCGTCCCTGCCGTCCTTCGCCGCGCCCGTCCTTCGTCGCGCCCCCTAGCCGCAGGGAGTCATGCCTGGAACCCCGATCATCGAGTTCGACGACGTCTCGTTCACCTACGCCGAGACCGAGACCCCGGCCATCGACCACGTCTCGCTGACGATCTACGAGGGCGAGTACGTGGCCCTCATGGGCCGCAACGGCGCGGGCAAGACCACGCTCGAGCTGTGCATCAACGGGATCGTCCCGAACATGGTCATCGGCGACATGGAGGGCGCGATCACGGTCGAGGGCGTGAGCCCGATCGACACGCCCGTCCGCGAGATGGCCAAGACCGTCGGGATGGTCTTCGACAACCCCGAGTTCCAGATGAGCCAGATGACCGCGGCCGAGGAGATCGCGCTGGGGCTCGAGAACCTCGGCGTCCCGTATGAGGAGATGAAGCCCCGCATCACCGATGCCCTGGCCCTGGTCGGGCTGACCGGCTTCGAGGACCGGATGCCCCTGGCCCTGTCGGGCGGCCAGCAGCAGCGCCTCGCGATCGCCTCGACCCTGGCGATGCAGCCCCGGATCCTGGTCATGGACGAGCCGACCTCCAACCTCGATCCCCTGGGCAAGCAGGAGGTCTTCGAGATCGCCGCCCGCCTGAACCGCGAGGCCGGCATGACCGTGGTCCTCGCCGAGCACGAGGTCGAGGTCCTGGCCGAGTTCGCCCACCGGGTGATCGTCCTGGACGGCGGCCGGATCGTCGCGAACGGCACGCCCGAGGAGGTGTTCGACGACGTCGAGCGCCTCGGCGCGATCGGGCTCCGCCCGCCCGCGGCGACCGCGCTGGCCGACCGGCTGCGGGCCTCGCGCGCGGGCTGGTCGGGGACGTTGCCCGTCACCACCGCCGGCGCCGTCGCTGCGCTCCAGCCGCGGCTCGCCGCGGGCGTCCGATGACCGCCACCGCCACGGGTCCCTCAGGCGGTCCCACCATCCCCCGCGCCGATGCCGTCTTCACCGGCGGCCCGGCCATGCCCAGGCAGGGCGCGGTCGAGGTGGAGCACCTCACCCACGTCTATCCGAGCGGCAAGGTCCTGGCCCTCGAGGACGTCTCCGTCTCGATCGGCCACGGCGAGATCGTCGGCGTCGTCGGCCAGAACGGCTCGGGCAAGACCACGTTCTCGAAGCACCTCAACGGCCTGCTGAAGCCGACCTCCGGTCGGGTCGTGGTGAACGGCATCGACACGGCCGGGAAGCGCGTCCAGGAGCTGGCCGCCCACGTCGGCTATGTCTTCCAGAACCCCAACCACCAGCTCTTCGCGACCACGGTCCAGGCCGACCTGGCGTTCGGGCCGCAGAACCTGGGGCTGCCCGAGGACGAGGTCCAGGCCCGGGTGGAGCGAGCGATCGAGTTCTTCGGCCTGCAGCACGTCCGAGAGCTCCATCCCTACCGGATCAGCTTCCCGATGCGGAAGCTCGTCGGCATCGCCGGGATCTACACGATGCAGCCAGCGATCTTCGTGCTCGACGAGCCGACGACCGGCCAGGACCACGTCACGACCCAGGTCATCAACACCCTGATCCGGCGGCTGCGGGACGAGGGAGCAACCGTCGTGTGCGTGTCCCACGACATGCCGCTCCTGGCCGACGTCGTCGATCGGCTGCTCGTCATGTGGAACGCCCACCTCATCGCGGACGCCAGCCCGCGCGAGGTCTTCTCGAACACCGAGGTCATGGCCCGGACCAAGCTCGAGCCGCCCCAGGTGACCTCGATCTCGATGCAGCTCGGGCGGCGGCCGGCACTGTCGGTCGACGACCTCGCGACGGACCTGGAATCGAATCTCACCAGCGTGGGAGTGGCCTGACCATGCAGGGCGTCGCGGTCCCCGTCTCGCTCGTCGCGGGCAATTCGATCATCCACCGCCTCAACCCGATCGCGAAGCTCGCGTGGGTCGTGGTCGTGCTGGTCATCGCGTTCATGACCCGCAACCCGCTGTTCCTGCTGGCCCTGGCCGTCGTGGGCCTGGTCCTCGTGACGGCCGCCGGCATCTGGCGGTCGTTCAGCCGGGTCATGCTGATCCTGCTGCCGATCGGGACGTCGCTCATCGTGTTCCAGGCGGTCGCGCCGGCCTTCCCGAGGCCGTGGACCCCGATCACGACGTTCGGGCCGTTCACGATCTACCAGGAGGGCATCTACAGCGGCCTGTCGCTCCTGAGCCGGGCCGTCTCGATGACCGTGTTCGCCCTGGTCATGATCATGACCACCCATCCCAGCGACCTGTTCACGTCGCTCAAGCGCCTCCGCGTGCCGTATGTCCTGAACTTCATGCTGGCGATGACGCTCCAGCTCATCCCGGTCCTGCAGCGCGAGATCGGGGTGGTCATGAGCGCCCAGAAGTCCCGGGGCATGAAGAGCACGGGCTTCGGGGCGGTGCTCCCGAGCTTCGTGCCCGTCTTCGCCGGGGCGATCGAACGCGTCCAGCAGCTGTCGATCTCGCTCGAGTCGAGGGCCTTCGGCTCGTCGGGCATCAAGACGAGCTACCGCCAGGTCAGCGTCCGGCCGTTCGACTGGCTGATCGGGGCCATGGCCGTGGCCTTCCTCATCGCCTGCATCGCGATCTTCCTCACGAACAACTTCCTCGACATGAGTCGAACGCTGGTCATCCCGGCCGAGCTGTCGCTCATCCTCGTCGGGCTGTCCGCGCTGGGGTTCGTCGGCTTCGTCGGCTCCGCGATCTGGCTGATCGTCCGCGCCTGATCCCTCGCGTTCCGCCCACACCCCATCAGGAGGTCTCGGATGGCTGTTCCCGCCGTGGAGGAGCTCCAGCACCACGTCCAGCTCAAGCCCGGCGACGTGGGCCGCTACGTCTTCCTGCCGGGCGATCCGGGGCGCTGCGAGAAGATCGCCTCGTATTTCGAGGGTCCGCGGCAGGTCGCCCAGAACCGGGAATACAACACGTACACCGGGACGCTCCTCGGCGAGCCCGTCTCCGTCACGTCGACCGGGATCGGCGGACCCTCGTCCGCGATCGCGATGGAGGAGCTCACGAAGATCGGGGCCGACACGTTCATCCGCGTCGGCACGTCGGGGGCGATGCAGGAGTGGATCGAGCCGGGCGATCTGGGGATCGTGTGGGGCGCGATCCGGGACGAGGGCACGTCGCTCCACTACCTGCCGGTCGAGTTCCCGGCGGTGGCCAACCTCGACGTGACCCTGGCCCTCCGCGAGGGCGCGCGCCGGACGGGAGCGCGAGCCCACGTCGGAATCGGCCAGTCGAAGGACTCGTTCTACGGCCAGCACGAGCCCGGCCGGATGCCGGTCGCGCAACGGCTCCACGATCGCTGGGCGGCCTGGATGGCCGGTGGCGCGATCTGCTCCGAGATGGAGGCCGCGACCCTGTACATCGTGGCCGCGTCGCTCGGGGTCCGGGCCGGCGGGATCATGCTGATCGCGGGCCATCCCGACCAGCGGCCGATGACGCCCGAGGAGTCGGCGCGGATGGACCTCGACGTCCTGCTCCGGACGGCGATCGAGGGCCTCAAGGTCCTGATCGAGGCGGATCGCGCGGCGGGTGGCACACCCGGCCGCGGGAGCGCGAATGGCCGCGCGAACGGCCAGGCATGACCTCCGTCACCGAGCTCGCCGCGAGCGGACGGACGCCGATTCCGGGCTTCGTCGCCGAGCACCTCCACGTCACCCCCGACCAGATCGGCCGGTACGTCCTGCTGCCGGGTGACCCCGGCCGCTGCGAGCCGATCGCCCGCCACTTCGACGATGCCCGCCACATTGCGACCCATCGCGAGTACGTGACCTGGACCGGCTCGCTCCTCGGCGAGCCCGTCTCCGTGGTCTCGACGGGGATCGGCTGCCCGTCGGCCGCGATCGCGGTCGAGGAGCTGTCGCGCCTCGGGGCCGACACGTTCATCCGCGTCGGGACGAGCGGCGGCATGCAGCCCTTCTGCGGAGTCGGCGACCTCGCGATCGTGTCCGCCGCGATCCGAGACGAGGGCACCACGAGCCACTACCTGCCGATGGAGTTTCCGGCCGTCGCCGACATCGACGTCGTCGATGCGCTCCGCGAGGCCGCTCGCCGGACGGGGGCGCGAGCCCACGTCGGGGTCAGCCAGTCCAAGGACTCGTTCTACGGGGAGATCGATCCCGATTCGTCACCGGTCGCCCCGCAGCTCCACGCGCGCTGGAGCGCCTGGGTGAAGGGCGGGGCCATCTGCTCCGAGATGGAGGCGGCGGCGATCTTCACCGTGGCCGCGATCCGTCGCCGCCGCGCCGGGGGCGTGATGCTCATGGCCGGGAACCTCGAGATGCCCCAGGAGGAGCTCGAGGCGGCGATGAAGACGCTGACCCTCGACGGGCTCATCGGCACGGCCGTCGAGGCGCTCCGGGTGATGATCGAGCGCGATCACGCCGCCGCGGCGGGATGACGACCCACCGATGACCGCACGGACATGACGACGAGTGCCGACGTCGAGCTCATGCGCCGAGCTCGACCGGAATGGGCGGCCGACGCCGAGCGCTACCTGCGCCGGAACTACCTGCTGATGACCGCGGACATGGCGTCCTTCAGCTTCGCGGTCACCCTCCTGTCCGAGACGACGATCCTGCCCGCGTTCGTGAAGACCCTGACCGCGGCGCCCATCGCGCTCGGGCTCCTCGCCGCGACCTACGCCCTCGGCCACTTCCTGCCGTCGCTGGCGGGCTCCTACCTCGCGATGATCAGCCACCGTCGGAAGCCGCTCCTCGCCGCGATCTGCGTCGCCGAGCGGGTCGGCATCCTGCTGATCGCCCTGGCCGCGCA
>DASUHU010000334.1:0-2162 GCA_036273395.1 Candidatus Limnocylindrales bacterium | reverse complement strand
GACGATGCGGCGGGCGACGGTCGTGCCCTTCGCGCCCGGGGCCACGAGGACGAACTCGTCGCCGCCCCAGCGGGCGACCGTGTCGACGAAGCGGATCGACTCGGCGCAGACCGCGGCAACCTCGCGCAGCACGTCGTCGCCCGCGGCCTTGCCGGCCGCCTCGTTCAGCTCGGTCAGGTTGTCGACATCGAAGAGCGAGATGCACAGCTCGGACTGCTGGCGCGCGGCGCGGGCGATCTCGAGCTCGATCACGCGGGCGAGCGTCCGCGCGTTCGCCAGGCCGGTGAGGGCGTCGGAATGGTTGACCCGCTCGACCCAGTCGCTGCGCTCGGCGCCATCGCTGGCGAGCCGGGCCCGGTCGAGGACGACCCCGACGAGCTCCGCGATCGAGGCGGCGTCGGCCGGATTCCCGCCGCCCGATCCCTCCGAGCCCGGCAGGACGACGAGGACGCCGAGCGGCTCCTCGACGCCGTCGCTCACGATCGCGATCGGCCAGGCCGAGAGGCGATCGCCGCCGGCGCCCGCACTCATCTCCGTGAGCGACGCGATCCGATCGTGGGCCGCGCGGTTCACCGGGTCGCCCGACATCGCCGCCGCCGCCTCGAGCGCCTCGGCTTCGCCCGCCTGGAGCCCACGGGAGCCGGCGACGGCGAGCCCGGCTCGGTCGGAATCCCACAGGAGCGCGGCGGCCCCGCGGCCCCCGACAGCCTCGGTCGCGAGGCGCAGCAGCTCGTCGAGGGTCGCCTCGGAATCGTGGCTGCGAGCCACGGCTCGAATGGCGTCGCGGAGGAGCGCGTCGGACGTCACGGCCGGCCGATCGTACACGCCTCGAAGCCTGCGTCAACGCCCGGCCCTGCGCGTATGCTCGCGGCCGTGAAGCTGGTCGTGGCCATCGTCCACAACGAGGACGCCGGCGGGCTCGTCGACGCGCTGCTCGAGCGCCAGCACCGGGCGACCCGCCTGCAGTCCTCGGGCGGCTTCCTGAAGGAATCGAACGCGACGATCCTCGTCGGCGTCGAGGACGACCAGGTCGATCCGGTGCTCGAGATCGTCCGCGAGCGATGCACGTCGCGGACCCGAACCGTGAACCCGATGCCGCCGATCATGGAGCCCGGCGAGTTCTTCATGCCGTACCCGCTCGAGGTCGACGTCGGTGGCGCGACGGTGTTCGTGCTGCCGGTCGAGCGCACCGAGCGGGTCTAGCGCGGGTGGAGGCGGTCGAGCGGCCCACCGACCCGGAGCCGCCCGAGCGCTGGCGGGCCCTCGCCGTCCTCGCCGTCGGGACCCTCCTCGCGATGGCGCCATGGTTCAGCTCGGCGGCGGTCGCGCCGCTGCTCACGGCCGAGTGGCACCCGGGCCGCCTCGACCTGCCGCTCCTCACGGTGGCCGTCCAGGTCGGGTTCGCGGTGGCCGCCATCGCGCTCGCCGCGACGGGAGCTCCGGACGTCATCGCCGGTCCGCGCCTCTTCTTCGCCGGCGCCGTCGTGGCCGCGCTCGCGAATGCCGGCTTTGCCCTCCTGCCAACGTCCGCGGCCGCCGCGCTCCCGTGGCGGGCACTCACCGGCGCCGGCATCGCGGCGGTGTACCCGATCGGGCTCCGCCTGATCGCGAGCTGGTTCCGGCGGGAGCGGGGACTCGCGACCGGCGTGCTCATCGGAGCGCTCACCGTCGGCTCGGCGCTGCCCCACCTCTTCCGCGCCATCGGCGCGACCGCGGGCCTCGACTGGCACGTCGTCATCCTCGCGGCATCCGTGACCTCCGTCCTCGGCGGCGCGCTCGTCCTCGGCGGCGGGAGCCTCGGGCCATTCGGGGCCAACGCGGCCCGCTTCAGTCCGAGCGTCGCGGCCGCCGCGTTCCGGCGCCCCGCCGTCCGCCTGGCGAACCTCGGCTACCTCGGGCACAGGTGGGAGCTTTACGCGATGTGGACGTGGGTCCCGCTGTTCCTCGCGGCCTCCTTCGCCGCGGCCGGCACGACCGATGCGACGTTCGCCGCGCTCGCGGCATTCGCGGTGGTCGGCGCGGGCGGGATCGGCTGCATCGCCGCCGGGGCGCTCGCGGACCGGCTCGGCCGGACGACGCTGACGATCGCGGCGATGGCCGTCAGCGGGACCTGCGCGGTCCTCGCCGGCTTCGTGTTTGGGTCGGCGCCGGGCGTCGTCATC
>DASUHU010000333.1:0-2275 GCA_036273395.1 Candidatus Limnocylindrales bacterium | reverse complement strand
GGATGATCGAGGACCCGAGGATGTGGCCCGCGTCGTCGAACGTCGCGCTGATCCCGGGCGCCACGGTGATCGTCTGGCCGTAGCGGACCGGCCGGAAGTGGGACAGGGCCGCGCCGGCGTCCTTCTCGGTGTAGAGGGGCGCGTCCAGGTCGACGACCATCGGCGGCGGCGCCTGGCGCATCTCGGCCTCGGGGTCCGGTCGGGCCGCCGCCGCGGACGGGTCCGGCTCGATCGAGGTCGCCACGTGTTCTTGGGTGCCGCTCGAGCCGGGCGCGGGCGCGACGAGCGTCATCCGCTCGGGATGGTTGCCCTCGCCCTCGTGGGCCAGCTCGATCGCCGCCTCGTAGTCGTGCGTCTCGCGGGCATCGTCCTGAGCCACGCGATCGGGATGCCGCCGCTCCCAGCGGGCCTCGCGCTTCGCGAACTCCTCGTGGAGGCGGCCCGAGTCGAGCAGGACGAGGCCGGCCAGCTCGATCGTCGGCATCGTGGCGTAGATCGGGCCCGTGAAGCCCTCCTTCACGAGCAGCGGCAGGAGGCCGCAGTGGTCGAGGTGGGCGTGGGTCAGGACGACCGCGTCGAGCTCCGAGGCCGTATATGGCGGCGGGACGCGGTTCCGGATCGACTCCTCGGGCAGGCCCTGGAAGAGGCCGCAGTCGATGAGGATCCTGGCGCGCGGCGTCTCGAGCAGGTACTGCGAGCCGGTCACGGTGCCGGCGGCGCCGAGGAACGTCAGCGCGGGCATGCGAGCCTCCGGGTGCTCACCCGACGGTCATCGAGACGAGGGCGTCGGCCGCGACCGCCACGAACAGCAGCGTGAGGTACGTGATCGACCAGCGGTAGAGGCGGATCGCCTGGGCGGTCGATGCCTCGGGTGCGCTGCCCTGCCGCCACAGCACCCAGGCCTGCCACAGGAAGATCCCGCCGAGCACGACCGCCGCGGCGATGTAGACCGGCCCCATCCCGGCCACGACCGCGAACACGAGCGTGAGCGCGACGAGCAGCACGGTGTACAGCCCGATCTGGCGGCTCGTCTCGGCGATGCCCCGGACGACCGGGAGCATCGGCACCCCGGCGGCGGCGTAGTCGCGGCGGATCCGGAGCGCGAGGGCCCAGAAGTGGGGCGGCGTCCAGTAGAAGACGATGAGGAACAGCAGGATCGCCGGCAGGCCGACGTTGCCGGTGACCGCGGCCCAGCCGATGACCGGCGGGAGTGCGCCCGCCGCGCCTCCGATGACGATGTTCTGGGGCGTCGAGCGCTTCAGGATCATCGTGTAGACCACGACGTAGAAGCCGATCGCGAGCAGCGTCAGGAGGGCCGCGACGAGGTTCACGGCCCAGGCCATCAGCCCGACCGAGATCGCGCCGAGCGCCACCCCGAACACCACCGCGTTCTCGGGCGGGACCCGATCCGCCGGCAGCGGCCGGCGCCGGGTGCGGTTCATCAGCCGGTCGATGTCGCGTTCGAGGTACTGGTTGATCGCATTCGCCGAGCCGGCCGCGAGCGTGCCGCAGACGAGCGTCCAGGCGGTGAGCCGGAACCAGTCGAGCATCGGCATGCCGGCGACGTTCCGCGACGCGAGGACCATCGCCGGAACGGTCGTGACGAGCAGCAGCTCGATGATCCGCGGCTTCGTCAGCGCGACGTAGGCCCGAATGGTGTCGCCGGCGCTCGCGCTGGGCGCGGTGCCGGGACGGGTCGGCGTCCCGGCATCGGCATTGGCGTCAGGGCCGACCCCACGGACGACCGCCGCCGTCCGGGCCTCGTAATAGGCCGCGACGGCGAGGGCCGCGGTGCCGGCCCACACGGCCGCGCCGAGCGCGACGTGGGCCGTCTGCGTCCAGCCGGCGAGGCCCGTCAGGACCTGCAGACCGCCGATCACGACCTGGGCGAGGTAGGCGATGAGGATCCCGCTCGCCATCCGGATCAGCACGGGATGGGTGCGCTGCCAGCGGCGGGCCGCGTACCAGGTGACCGCGAGGATCACGAACACGAGTGCGGCCACATAGCGGTGCAGCTCATGCGCGGCGTACAGCGGGGCGACGTCCGGGGGCGTGTTCGGGCCGATCGCCTGGAGCGTCCCGTTCATCAGCGGCCAATCGGGGAACACCAGGCCGGCATCCACCGACGTGACGTTCGAGCCGAACAGGAGCAGGACGTACGTCGCGGCGGCGGCGAACGCGGCGAGCAACGTGAAGCGCTGGCTGCCACTGAGTCCTGAGATCCGCGTCGGGGAGGACGACCGGACCAGGAGGTAGACGAGCAGGCCCACGACCG
>DASUHU010000332.1:0-5271 GCA_036273395.1 Candidatus Limnocylindrales bacterium | reverse complement strand
GGCCACGGCTCGATGCCTCGGGACGACAACGCCGCGGTCCTCGCGGCCGAGGCGATCCGCCGGCTCGCCGTGCCGGGTACGGTCAGGCTGACGGACACGATGCGGACGTTCCTCGAGGGCGCGGCCGCGGCCATCGCGTCGCGCCAGCCGGAGGCCGCGCGGGCGGTTCGCGCGCTCGGCTCGGGCGACGAGCGAGCCTTCGCGAAGGGCCTCTCCGGCCTGTGCTCCCCGGTGTACGTCCGCGGGGCCGAGGCCCTCGCCCGGAACACGATCTCGACCGGCGTCGTTCGGGCCGGCATCAAGTACAACGTCATCCCCGGCGAGGCGATCGTCGAGCTCGACGTCCGGCGGCTGCCCGGGACCTCCGAGCCCGAGTTCCGGGAGGAGCTTGGCGAGCGACTCGGGCCCGAGCTCCTGGACCGGACGACCATCGAGCTCCTCATGAGTGCCGATGGCGTCGAGGCTTCCTACGACACCGAGCTCTACCGGGTCCTGGCCGAGTCGGTGGTCGCCGCCGATCCCGGCGGCGTGCCGCTCCCGATCATGGCCCCGTACGCGACCGACGCGAAGCACCTCGTCGCCCTCGGCGTCCCGACCTACGGCTTCTCGCCGCTCCGCCAGCCGCCCGGCGAGACGTACCTCGACCGCTTCCACGGGGTCGACGAGCGGGTCTCGGTCGAGGGTCTCCGGTGGGGCCTGCCGGTCCTTTACGATGCCGTTCGGAGGTTCTGTGGATGACGCCTGATCGACTCGCCCGGCCCGCCCTCGCCGCCGCGACCCTCGCCGTCGCGGGGCTCCTCGCCGGAGCCGTCGCCGTCGTCGCCGACAGCCCCGCTCCCGGCAGCCCGGCCGCATCGGGGGCTGCCGCCGGCTCCGGCGGGCCGGCCGCGAGCGGCGGGAACGAGATCCAGATCATCCAGAAGACGTTCCAGCCCGCCAACCTCACGATCCACGTCGGCGACACGGTCACGTGGACGGTCACGCAGGCCATCGCCGATCCCCACTCCGTGACGTCGGGGAACTACAAGGACCAGAGCACCTGGACCACGTTCGACTCGGGGATCAAGCTCAAGAACAACGGCGACAGCTTCACGTTCACCTTCACGACCGCGGGCACGTACCCGTATTTCTGCCAGGTCCACCCGGACACGATGAGCGGCGTCATCACGGTCGAGGACGTCAATGGCACCGCCGGTGGCGGCCAGTCCGGCGGAATCCCGGTCGAGAACAAGCTGATCGCCGGCGGCATCCTCATCGCCGCCCTGGTCGTCTTCTTCGGCTGGGCGGCCCTCTACCGCCGGATGAATCCCGGACCCTAGCCCTCCGATCGAGGGCCGGGCTCACGATCGGTCGGGTCCACGGCGCGGATCAGCCGGCCTCGGCGCGAGATCGCGTGTGTCGCGAGTGAGGCGACGCCCATCGCCACGAGCGCCCGCTCGGGGGTCGGCAGGGGCCGGACCGCGGTGAGGAACTGATCGGCCCTCGCCCGATCGACCGCACGCAGGATCGCCTGGCCCCGGTGCGTGAGCGCGAGGGCTCGCTGCCGGCGATCCTCGGGCTCCGGCCGGCGCTCCACGAGCCGCCGCCGCACGAGGCCATCGACGAGCCGGCTCGTGGCCGACGGCGACCGACCGAGCAGCTCGGCGAGCTCGCCGACGGTCGTGGTCGCGCCATCGGCGAGGACGTACAGCGCGGCGAGCTGGGTGAAGCCAAGCCGCAGGTCGGCGAGCTGCGAGGCGAACCCCACGACCAGCTCCCGCCAGAGCGCGCGGCCCATTGCCACCCGCTCCGAGATCTGGCGGACGTTCGGCAGGTGCGGGCCACGGGCGAGGATCGAGGTCCCGAGATCGGCCTCGAACCGGCGGGCGATCGCTCGGACCGTCGCCCCGCGGCGTTCAGCGCTCATGCACGGGATGGTAGCCACGACGGCGCCCGATCGTGTGCAGGGTCGCACGTGAATCACGCTCGCGGCCCGCCGCGTCACGCACGATGGCTGTCTCGATGCGCCTCGCCTACGTCTTCCCCGGTCAGGGCAGCCAGGTCGTCGGCATGGGTCGTGCCCTCGCCGACGCCGAGCCGTCTGCCGCCGCAGTCTTCCGCGAAGCCGACGCCGCCCTCGGTGAGCCGATCTCGGCCATTGCGTGGGACGGGCCCGAGGAGCTCCTGAACCGGACCGAGAACGCCCAGCCGGCGCTCCTCGCCACGTCGATGGCGTACCTGGCGGTCCTCAGGGAGCGCGCCGCGGCCGCTCCAGCGAAGCGAGAGCCGGCACTCCCGGCCTCGGATCTCCTCGCGCCGGCGTTCCTCGCGGGCCACTCGATGGGCCAGTACAGCGCGATGGTGGCCGGTGGCGTGCTGAGCCTCGCCGACGGGATCCGCCTCGTCCGCGAGCGCGGCCGTCGGATGCAGGCCTCCGGCGAGGGCCGCGACGGCGCCATGGCCGCGATCCTCGGGCTCGACGACGCCGCGCTGCCGGAGCTCGCGGCGAGAGCCGGCACGCACGGGGATTTCGCGATCGCGAACCGCAACGCGCCCGGGCAGGTCGTGGTCTCGGGCGAGCGAGCGGCGATCGATGCCGCCGCCGAGATCGCGAAGGAACTCGGTGCGAAGCGAGCGCTGCCACTCCCCGTGTCCGTCGCGGCCCACTCGCCGCTCATGCGCGAGGCGGCCGGGGGCATGGGCATGGTCCTCGCGGGCGTGACCTTCCACGACCCGAGCGCGCCGCTCCTGGCCAACGCCGACGCGCGGCCGCTCGAGTCCGGGGAGGCGTGTCGCGCGGAGCTGGTCGAGCACCTGACCACGGGCGTCGATTGGGTCCGCTCGGTCGAGACGATGCGCGCGGCCGGTGTCGACACGTTCGTCGAGATCGGCCCGGGCAAGGTCCTCACGAATCTCATCAAGCGCATCGCGCCCGAGGCGACCGCCGTCGCCCTCGACGACTCCGCCGCTCCCGATCGCTTCCTCATGCCAAGCCTCGAGCCGGCCTGACCGGCGCCCAGCCAAGGAGCCTGAATTCCGTGCGCAGACCCGATTACAACCGCAGGGTCGTCGTGACCGGTCTCGGCGTGGTCAGCCCGGTCGGCAACGACAAGGACACGGCGTGGCAGCGCCTCGTCGATGGCGATTCCGGCCTCGGCGAGATCACCCGCTTCGATGCCTCGGGCTACGAGCACCGCTTCGGCGGCGAGGTCCACGACTTCGATCCCTCGGCCTGGATGGAGCCCAAGGCGGTCCGCCGGAGCGAGCACGAGATGCACTACGGCGTCGCCGCCGCCAAGCAGGCGATCGCCGATGCCGGCTTCGAGATCACCGACGAGAACCGGACGGAGGTCGGGGTCGTGTTCGGCTCGGGAGCCGGCGGCCAGCTCCTCATGATCGAGAGCTTCGTCACGCTCAAGGAGCGAGGCGCGAACCGCGTTCCGCCGACGTTCATCGCGAACGCCCTCGTCGACTCGACCTCGGGCATGATCGCGATCGAGACCGGCGCGATCGGCCACAACGTGGCCCTCGTCTCGGCCTGCGCGACCGGCACCCACAACGTTGCCGAGGGCGCCGAGGCGATCCGTCGCGGCGACTGCACGGCGGTCATCAGCGGCTCGACCGAAGCCCCGCTCATCGAGGTCGCCCACGCGGGCTTCGAGAACATGCGCGGCCTCGGGATGCCGCTCCCCGGCGAGCCGATCTCGACCGTCTCGCGACCCTTCGACCTGAGCCGCAACGGCTTCGTCCTTGGCGAGGGCGCGGGATCGCTGTTCCTCGAGGACCTGGAGCTCGCGAAGGCCCGCGGCGCGCGGATCTACGCGGAGGTCGTGGGCTACGGCTCGGCGGCCGATGGCTGGGACATGATCCAGCCGATCGACAAGGGCATCGGCTCGGCCCGGGCGATGCAGATGGCCCTCGAGCGCCGGGGCGTCCCGGCGGACGAGGTCGACCTGATCAATCCCCACGGCACCTCGACCCCGGTCGGCGACGCTCGCGAGGCCGAAGCGATCTGGTCGGTCTTCGGCGAGCGCGCGGGGGGTTCGAAGCGCTCGCTTGCGATCTCGGCCACGAAGTCGATGACCGGCCACATGATGGGCGCGGCCGGCGCCTTCGAGGCGTTCGCGACCGTCATGTCCGTCGCCGAGCAGACCGTCCCCGGCACCCTCAACTACCGCGAGCCCGACCCCGAGTGCGACCTGTGGGTCGTCGACGAGACCCTCCGGATGCCGATCCGCTACGCCCTCTCGAACAACATCGGCCTGGGCGGCCACAACGGCGCCGTCATCTTCAAGCGCTACGACGGCGACTGACCCCGCCCGCGCCCCAGCCGGCCCGTCCGGCCCGGCCGCCCGTCCGGCCCGGCCGCCCGTCCGGCCCGGCGCGACCTCTTCTTGACGCGACCTCCCTTGACGCGACGTCTCTTGACGCGACGTCTTGATCTATGACCGTCGACGTCATGTCGGCGGATGCCGCATCCTCACGCTCGCCAGCGCGCGGATCAACCACGCCGGCCATGACCATGCCGTCATGAAGCGTCATCTGGTCGCCGCTGCCGGTCCGCGAGCTCGGCGACGCCGGTCTTCGCGACCTCCACCCGCAGGTCGGAGCAGCGAAGTCCGTCCAGGACGCGAATGAAGCTCGCGTATCGAAGCCCGTTCACGGTGCCCGTCTCGATCCGCGAAATGGCAGATTGGCTGAGGCCCGCCCGAGCGCCGAGCGCCTCCTGCGTCAGGTCGGCCTGCCACCGAGCACGCCGAATGGCTCGGCCAAGCAGGCGTCGACCATTGGCGTACCGGGGTTCGTCGCGAGCGCGCATCGCGACATTCGAGCACGCACCGATCACCCGCGGCTCACCGCTGAGCCATCAGAGATCGCGGCGAGCGCCAGGTCCGCATATGACGGCGTGGGCATGACGGCAGCCGACCGTGGGGGTCGTTCCCCGCACAGCGAGACCGTATGACGGCGACGGTCATACGCGGCGGACCCTCTCTCGCACCGGGCGCGGCGACGGGTGAGGCACCGTCGCGACGCGCAGCCGACGCGCAGCCGACGCGCAGCCGACGCCCAGCCGACGCGCCGGCACGACGCCGGGCAGCTGCGTGTTCGCCGGCTGGGTTGGCCGGTGCCTCAGCCGAGCCGCTCGAGACCGCGCCGCGCCGCTGCCACCCACCAATCGAAGTCGGCGCGCCGGGCGGTGCGCGCGTCCTCATGGGGAGCGCGCAACGCGCCGTCGTACTGCCAGCCGGCGAGGACCAGCTCCGCCAGCAACGCGAGCGCCAGCGTCGAGTC
>DASUHU010000331.1:0-2062 GCA_036273395.1 Candidatus Limnocylindrales bacterium | reverse complement strand
CGGAGGGCGTCCTTGTACTGCTCGAAGAGGGGTCGGGCCATCGCCCGGAACCCTAGCGCCTCAGCGCTTCGTGTACTGGGGGGCCTTTCGGGCCCGCTTCAGGCCGTACTTCTTGCGCTCCTTCATGCGCGGGTCGCGGGTCAGGAGATTGGCCTGGCGAAGGGCGAGGCGGTAGCCCTCGGGATCGAGCTCGAGCAGGGCCCGCGCGATCCCGTGCCGGATCGCGCCGGCCTGGCCGGTGACGCCGCCGCCCTCGACCTTGATCATCGTGTTGAAGCGGCCCTCGGTCCCGGTCACCCGGAACGGCAGGCGGACCTCGGCCTCGTCGATCGCCGCGCCGAAGTGCTCGACGAGGGAGCGGCCGTTGACGACGATCTCACCCTCGCCGGGCAGGAGCCGCACACGCGCCACGGCGGTCTTCCGGCGGCCGGTCCCGGCGTTGAACGTGGTTGCAGCGCTCATGGGCGAGATCCTCCTCAGGCGAGCGGCTCAGGCCGCTGGGCCTGATGGGGGTGGTCCGATCCGGCGTAGATCTTCAGCTTCCGGAGCTGCTGGGTGCCGAGGCGGGTCTTGGGCAGCATGCCCTTGACGGCGCGACGGACGGCCTCCTCGGGGCGCCGAGCGAGCAGGTCGCCGAGGCTCTCCTGCTTCAGGCCCTGTGGGTAGCCGCTGTGGCGGACGTAGGCCTTGCTGTCCTTCTTGTCCGAGGAGACGGTGATCTTCGAGGCGTTCAGGACGATCACGTGGTCACCGGTGTCGAGGTTCGGGGTCCACGTCGGCTTGTGCTTGCCCTCGAGGACGCGCGCGACGCGCGTGGCCAGACGACCGAGGGTCTCGTCCGTCGCATCCACGACGAACCACCGTCGGTCGATCTCGCTCTCGGTCACGCTGTAGGTCTTCGCGTTCATCGTTCCTCGATTTCCGTTGCCGTCGATCCTGTCGCTGCCCGTGTCCGCCGTCCGAGGACCACCCGCCGGAGGCAGAGCCCGCGGGCGGGCGCCGCCGCTCCCTGAAACGCCGGCGTGGCCGACGCTTCGAGCGCCAACTTGATCGCCGTCTCATCGAGCCGGCCCTCGCCGACCCCGATCAGGGCCCAGGCCATCCGCCGGACCATGCCTCGGAGGAAGGCCTCGCCCCGAACGTCGATCGTCACCTCGTCCCCGCGGCGCCGGACGCTGATCCGATGGATCGTCCGGACGGGTTGGGGATCGGTGCCGCCGAAGGCCGAGAAGTCGTGGCGACCGGTGAGGGTCGCCGCGGCCCTGGCCATCGCCGCCGCGTCGAGCGGCCGCCGGACCCGGAAGGCCGTTCGCTCTCGGAGGGGGCTGCGGGCTCCGTTCCAGATCGTGTAGCGGTACTCGCGGTACCGCGCCGCGTACCTGGGCTGGAAGCCGCGGGGCGCCTCGCGGAGGCCGCGGATCGCCACGTCCCGTGGGAGATTGCCGTTCAGGGCCTCGGCCAGGGCATCCGTCCCGAGCGGGCCGTCGTAGTCGAATGCCACGATCTGCCCGGTCGCATGGACCCCGGCGTCGGTCCGCCCGGCACCGTCGACCGCGTGGCGGATCCCGCCGGAGAGGCGGGCCAGCGCGGCTTCGAGCGCTCCCTGGACGGTGCGTTGCCCAGGCTGGACCTGGAACCCCGCGAACTCCGTTCCATCGTATTCGACGGTGGCTCGGAACCGTCTTGCGCCGGTTCGGTCACCGGGAGTCCTCTCGGACCCCTCCTTGTAGTCGTCGCCCCGCCGCGCCATCCCGTCGTTGGCTCGTCCGCTGGCTCGCTCATGCACATTCACGTGCACTCGCTCGCCTGCTCCTCGCCGCCTTGGGCTGACATCGGCGGAACGTCGACGTGTGTACCTAGGAGCTCCTCCGAACCTTCAGACGAGCTCGATCTGGACGACTTCGGCGGCATCGCCCGATCGCTGGCCGATCTTCACGATCCGGGTGAACCCGGAGGTCCGATCGGCGTACTTCGGGGCGATCTCGTCGAAGAGCTTGGTGACGACGAGCGGCTCGTTCGGGAACTCCGAAACGACCGTCCGGCGGGCGGACAGGTCACCGCG
>DASUHU010000330.1:0-4861 GCA_036273395.1 Candidatus Limnocylindrales bacterium | reverse complement strand
CCGGGCGCCTCGCAGCGCTCCTCGAGGCCTACGCCCCGGCGACGCGGCCCTGCGCGAGCTGCTGGACGCGGCCCACGGCCGCGGTATCCGAGTCATCCTCGACGGGGTCTTCAACCACACCGGCCGCGGGTTCTGGGCGTTCCACCATGTGCTCGAGAACGGGAAGGCGTCGCCGTATCGGAACTGGTTCGTGATCGACCAGGCGGCGCTCGACGAGGACCGCCCGATGGATGCCTATCCCGGTGCTGCGGACCGGACCCCGGGCGCCGGACGGGGACCCGACGGCGGCCCGTGGCGCGGCGACTCGCTTGCCGAGCTGGGCTATCGCGGCTGGTGGGACCTGCCGCCGCTCCCGAAGCTGAACATCGCGGAGTCCGCCGTGCGAGAGCACCTCTGGGCCGTGGCCGAGCACTGGCTCCGGTTCGGGATCGACGGCTGGCGACTCGATGTCCCGGGCGAGATCCAGGATCCGCCGTTCTGGGCCGAGTTCCGACGGCGATGCCGGGCGGTGAACCCCGAGGCCTATCTCGTCGGCGAGGTCTGGGACGTGGATCCCGCGTGGGTCTCCGGCAACCGGTTCGACGGGCTCATGAACTACCCCCTCGCCGAGGCGATCTACGGATTCGTCGGTGGTTCGGCCCTCGACGAGGAGCTCATCGGATCGCATCACGAGTACGCGAAGGCCGAGCGCCTCGACGGGCCTGGGTTCGCCGGGCGCCTCGCAGCGCTCCTCGAGGCCTACGCCCCGGCGACGCGGTTCGCCCAGCTCAACCTCCTCGACAGCCACGACACGCCGAGGCTCGGCTCGCTGCTCCGCGATGACGAGCCCGCGGTCGAGCTCGCGGTCCTGCTCCAGGCCACCCTGCCGGGCGCGCCGTGCATCTACTACGGCGACGAGATCGGGCTCGGGGGCGGGCTCGACCCGGACAACCGGCGGGCGTTTCCGTGGGACCAGCGGGCCGACTGGAACGAGTCGCGACGGGCGTTCATCACCGCCGCCCTGGCCCTCCGACAGCGCGAGCCGCTGCTCCGACGGGGCGAGCTCCGCGTCGTGGCCGCGGAGGCCGGCTGGCTGGCGTTCGACCGGACCCTCGAGGCCGGATCGGAGCGCCTCCGCATCGTCGTCAACGCCGGTGAGGAATCGGCCGCGGTGCCGCTCCTCGACGGGCCGACCTCGCCGGGCAGGATCGAGCTCCTCGAGCTGCCGTCGTCGCGGGCGGAGCTGCAGGTCGAGGTGAGCGGAGCCTCCGAGCTCCGTGTCCCGCCCCGCTCCGGCGCGATCCTCCGGCTGCGTCCCTGAACGGGCCGCCACGGCCGGGGCGCGGTGGCCCCGCACCTATACTCCCCGCCGTGTCGCAACTGCCCGTCGATCTCACGCCGTCGCTCGCCGATCGGCTCCGGGCGGCCTTCGACATCGAGGGCAAGATCCCTCGCGCCCTCGAGGCGCTCGGGCCCGTCTCGGGCCGTGATGTCGTCGTCATCGACGGGGATGGGAGCCCGGTGACCGAGGGGATCGAGGCGCTCGGCGCCCGCGTTCGGCCCGCCGTGCTCGACGGCACGAACGACCCCGACCGGTCGCTCCGGCTCGACGCGTCCGATGGCACCGCCGATGCGGTCGTCGGCCTGTGGTCCGCCTTCCGGGGCCCGCGCCCCGCCGACCTGGCCGAGGTCGATCGCGTCCTCCGGCCCGCTGGCCGCCACCTCGTGATCCACGACTACGGCCGAGACGACGTGTCGCGGCTGTTCGACCCGGACCGCCCGGAGTACGGCGCCTGGAGCCATCGCAGCGGCCCGTTCCTGGCCGGCGGCTTCCGCGTCCGCGTCCTCCATTGCTGGTGGACGTTCGAGTCGCTCGACGCGGCGGTCTCGTTCCTGTCGGAGGCGTTCCCAGGGCGCGGGCCAGACGTTGCCGCGTCGCTGCGGCGACCACGGCTCGCCTACAAGGTTGCCGTGTATCACCGATCGCGTGGCTCGGTCCCGGGCGTCCCAGCGGCGGCCGCCGCGTGAGGCCTCGCGTCACCCCCATCCGCCTCGTCATCGCGATCGCGTTCCTGGGATCGGGCGCGTTCATCGCCTACACGATCCTCCGCGTCCGGGACTCGAACCAGATCCCGATGCTGAGTTCCGGCTTCGCCGTGCTGGGCCTGGCCTTCGTCGCCATCGCGATCGGCGCGCTGGTCCAGCTGTGGCAGGCCGCGTCGGACGGACGCAACGGCCGGGCGATGGTCATGGGGATCGTGGGCGGAGTCGTCGGCCTCGGCGCGATCGGCTGCTTCACGGTGACGGTGCTGCTCGCGCTGCTCTGGAAGACCAGCACGTAGCCCCGCCTCGGCGACCTGCAGGCCAACCGAGCCCGACCGCCGGTCGGTCGAGAACGCCGCAGTACACTCCCGTGCCGCGCGCCCCCATCGTCTAGAGGCCCAGGACGCCACCCTTTCAAGGTGGAGATCACCGGTTCGAATCCGGTTGGGGGTACCAGGCCTGCCCGGCCCTGCCGAACACCCGGCGCTACCATCGGCGCCGATGGACTACCTCGGCGTCCGGATCCCGACGATCGTGTCCGACAACGTCGCGCTCCGCTGCGACGGCTGCCTCGAGGTCATCGCCGGCACCCCCTGGCGGCTGAACGTCCTGGACATCGTCGCCGCGGAGACGCCGGCCTCCTGGGCCGGCCACGCCGAGATCAACCCGGGGCCGTTCGAGTTCCACCCCGATCCCGCCCACGTGAGGCTCTGGATGCACGGCCGCGGCTACTGGTTCTGCCAGAAGAGCCAGGTCCGCGAGATCATGCGGCCCGTCGAGCTCCCACCCGACGCGTCCGGCAGCCCGCGGTTGGGGCTGTGCGATGGCATCCACCGAGACGCCCACGAGTTCGTGCCGGCCTGACCCCGTCCCATGACCAGCCTCATCGCCATCGTCAGCGCCCTCGTCGCCGTGGCCATGGCGGTCGGGCTGCTCGACCAGTGGCGCGACCGGCACGGCGCGTACCAGGTTCTGTGGGCCATCGGCATGCTGCTGTTCGGTGGTGCGGCGCTGTGCGAGGGCCTCGGTGCGGCGATCGGCTGGAATGATGCCCTCTTCAGGATCTGGTACCTCGCGGGGGCGGTCCTCAACGTGGCCTGGCTCGGCCTCGGGACGGCCTACCTCCTCGGTCGAACCCGCTTCGGCTACTCGTACGCCATCGGCGTCGCCCTCGGCGGCCTGCTCACGATCGCGAGCCAGGCGGCCCACAACTACCCGGACGTGGGCCCGGTGCCGATCGTCTACCTCGTCGTGTCCCTCGTGCTCGCCGTCGCGATCGGGGTCGCGACCTACTTCGAGGACGACCGCTGGCCGATCCTGGCCGCAATCGGGGTCGTGGCGGCGACGATCGTCGGGACGGTGCTGGTCCTCGTGGCCTCGATCCCGGGGCCGATCGCCCTCGACGCGCACGGTGTGCCGGTTCTCGACCCGCTGCCCGGCAACCTCCGGCTGCTGACGCCGCTGACGAACGTGAGCGGGGCCCTGTCGCTGTTCCTCGGGGCCCTCTTCTCGGCCTACGTCTTCATGCCCAAGCGCCGTGTCCTCGGCTACTCGCTCGACGCTCGCCAGAGCGGCGACCAGTTCCTGTTCAACCTCCTCATCGCCCCGGTCGCGATCGTCGTGAACTTCGTCGTGTCGCTTCCGGGAGCGCTGCGCGACCTCGTCCGAGGCCGCCTGCATAGCCGCGTCCCGGCGACGATCCTCATCGCCCTCGGCGCGATCTTCATCTCGGGCACGGACCTCGGGGTGAAGGGCGGGGCGACGACGATCTTCGAGCTGAGCAAGCTCCTCGGCGTCGGGCTCATCTTCGCGGGCTTCCTCGTCTCGACCGAGACGTTCCGCGAGCTTCGGATCCCGTTCACGGCGCGGCGCCTCGGCAGCGTGCGGTCGGACGCGGGCCAGGCTCCGACGGGCCCCGGGGAGGCCCGGTAGCCGTCCCGAGTGGCGACCCGGTGCCGTGGGTCGCGGAGGGCCTTCTCGGGGCACCGCCGATCGTGTTCGTGCACGGGGCGGTCTCGAGCCGGGCGCTGTGGCTGCCCCAGGTCTCGCGCCTGCGCGATCGATTTCGCTGCGTCCTCGTCGACCTGCCCGGTCACGGCAGCCTCGCCGACCTGCCGTTCGAGCTCGACGCTGCCGTCGAGGTGGTGCGGGCGGCGATCGACGCCGCCGGTGGACGAGCCCTCGTGGTGGGCCTGTCGCTTGGCGGCTATGTGTCGATGGCCGTGGCGGCGCGCCATCCCGAGCGCGTCCGAGGCCTCGCGATCGCGGGGGCGAGCCTCGACGCGACCGGCCCGGCACGACTCGGCTTCGCCCTCTATGGCGGGCTGCTGGCGCTCCTCCCTGAGCGCCTGACCCGCCGGATCGTGGCGAGGCTGCTGCTTCGCCGTCGCCCGCCCGAGGAGGCCGCCCGCATCGTGGCCGGGCTCGAGTTCCGGCATGGCGGCGCCGCCGTCCGGTCGCTCGGTGGCACGTCGTTCCGACGCCTCCTTCTGGCGTACGGCGGGCCGATCCTGGTGATCAACGGCGACCTCGACGTGGCCATGGTCATCGGCGAGCGCCGGTTCGTCCGCGGGATCGAGGGACTCACCCGGGCCCGACTCCGGGCGGCGCACATGTCGAACCTGGCCCGGCCCGACGAGTTCAGCGCGGCAATCGCCGCCTTCGAGGCCACCCTGCCGGCATGAGCCGCCAGCCGGGCCTGGTCCGACGGGCGCCGGGCCTGGTCCGAGGGGCGCCGGTGTATCCTCGGCCCGGCTCATCCCGGCCCCGACCGCCGCGGGCCGGCCCGACTCCCTCGTGAGGCTCGATGCGCGTCCGTAAAGCCGTGTTCCCGGCCGCC
>DASUHU010000329.1:0-2546 GCA_036273395.1 Candidatus Limnocylindrales bacterium | reverse complement strand
CGATTGCGCGATGCCGGCCTCCACCGCGCATCGCTCTGCGACGCGCTCGCCGCCCCGGACGTAGAGCGACCCCGCGGGGTCCGCGAAGTCGTTCTGGACGTCGACGACGATCAGCCCGGTCGTCGCGTCGTAGCTGGCCATCGTTCGGACGATACGGCACCGGCTCGCAACCTCGCCGTTACCCACCCGCGCGGGGCCGCGCCGGGGCGGCTTCGGCTACGCTTGAGCACGAACGATGCGCCCCACCGAAGAGCGGTGACGACCACCGACCCGAAGAGCCGTGAGCACGACCGAAGCGCGATGAGCATCACCCGAGAGCCCGCCCCTGCCGCCACGTCCGACGCCACCGCGGCGCCCACCGGGGCCAAGGCGACCAACGGCACCAACGGAACCAACGGCCACGGCGGCGAGACCGCCGATGCGACCGCGCCGCGGCAGCCGATGTACCTCGATGAGTTCAAGCACCAGCTGCCGGACATCGACACCGCGGAGACGGACGACTGGATCCACTCGCTCGACGACGTCGTCGACCAGGAGGGCGAGACCCGGGCCCGGTTCCTGCTGTTCAAGCTCCTGAAGCGGGCCCGCCAGCGCCAGGTCGGGCTGCCGCCGCTCACCAACACGCGCTACATCAACACGATCTCCCCGGAGCAGGAACCGGCATTCCCGGGCGACGAGGAGCTGGAGCGGCGGATCCGGCGGCTCATCCGCTGGAACGCCGTCGCGATGGTCCTCCGCGCGAACAGCCGCTTCCCGGGCCTCGGCGGGCATCTCGCCACGTATGCGAGCGCCGCTACGCTCTACGAGGTCGGCTTCAACTGGTTCTTCAAGGGCCGCGAGAACGGCCAGCCCGGCGACCAGATCTTCTACCAGGGCCACGCGGCTCCCGGGATGTACGCCCGGGCGTTCCTCGAGGGCCGGCTCAGCGAGGACCAGCTGGACCACTTCCGGCGCGAGACGCCGCCGCAGCACGGCCTCTCGAGCTATCCGCACCCCCGGCTCATGCCCGACTTCTGGGAGTTCCCGACCGTCTCGATGGGCCTCGGGCCGGTCAGCGCGATCTACCAGGCCCGGTTCAATCGGTACCTCGAGAACCGCGGCCTGCTCGACACCGGTGGCTCGCGCGTCTGGGCCTTCCTGGGCGACGGCGAGACCGACGAGCCAGAGGCGCTCGGCGCGCTCCACGTCGCGGCGCGCGAGGGCCTGGACAACCTGACCTTCGTGGTCAACTGCAACCTCCAGCGGCTCGACGGCCCGGTCCGCGGCAACGGCAAGATCATCCAGGAGCTCGAGGCGGCCTTCCGCGGCGCGGGCTGGAACGTCATCAAGGTGATCTGGGGCCGCGAGTGGGACGAGCTCCTGGCCCGCGACGTCGACGGCGTCCTCGTCGAGAAGATGAACACCACCGTCGACGGCGAGTTCCAGAAGTACTCGGTCGCCGGTGGCGGCTACATCCGCGAGCACTTCTTCGGGCCCGATCCGCGGCTGAAGCGGCTCGTGGAGAACCTGTCCGACGACGACCTTTCGAAGCTCCGCCGGGGCGGCCACGACTACCGCAAGGTCTACGCGGCCTACAAGGCCGCGACCGAGTTCGAGGGCGCGCCCACGGTGATCCTCGCCAAGACCGTCAAGGGCTGGACCCTCGGTCCCGGCGTCGAGGCCCGGAACATCACCCACCAGGCGAAGAAGCTGTCCGAGGCCGAGCTCAAGGTCTTCCGCGATCGCCTCGAGCTGCCGATCCCCGACGACCAGCTGCACGACGCGCCGTACTACAACCCCGGCCCCAAGTCGGAGGAGGTCCAGTACCTGCTCGAGCGGCGCCGGGCCCTCGGTGGCCCGCTGCCCCACCGGATGGTCACCTCGAAGCCGCTGCCCGCCCCGAAGCCGGCCTTCGATGCCGAGTTCGCGGCCGGGAGCCAGACCCCAGTCTCGACCACGATGGTCCTGACCCGGATCCTCCGGAACCTCATCCGCGACCCGGAGCTCGGTCCCCGGATCGTGCCCATCATCCCGGACGAGGCCCGGACGTTCGGCATGGACCCGCTGTTCAACGAGGTCGGGATCTACTCGGCCCAGGGCCAGCGCTACGAGCCGGTCGACTCCGAGCTGGTCATGAAGTACCGAGAGGCGATCAACGGCCAGGTCTTGGAGGAGGGGATCAGCGAGTCCGGGTCGGCGGCGAGCTTCCAGGCGGCGGCCACGTCGTACGCCACGCACGGCTACCCGACGATCCCGTTCTACATCTTCTATTCGATGTTCGGGTTCCAGCGGACGGGCGACCAGTTCTGGGCCGCGGGCGACGCCCGGGCCCGCGGGTTCCTCATCGGCGCGACGGCCGGCCGGACAACGCTCCACGGCGAGGGCCTCCAGCACGATGACGGCCACAGCCACGTGCTGGCATCGACCTATCCGAGCCTTCGCCAGTACGACCCGACCTACGCCTACGAGCTCGCGGCGATCGTCCGCGACGGCATCGAGCGGATGCACGGCAAGGGCCAGGACGTCTTCTACTACGTCACGGTCTACAACGAGAACTACGCCCAGGC
>DASUHU010000328.1:0-4793 GCA_036273395.1 Candidatus Limnocylindrales bacterium | reverse complement strand
GCGGGCACGGTCATGCCGGCGAGGGCATCGCCGCCGATGATCGCCCGCAGGCTGCCCGTGCCATCGTCGACGAGCAGCCCGAGCCCGTCCGCGAAGGCACTGGCGGACCCGACCGTGATCCCCGTGACGTGGACACGCAGGCCTTCGAGGGTCTCATCGACGGCGCCAGTGTCCACGGACAGGGCCGCCGGAACGCTCCCGTCGCCCAGCGCGACCACGTCCGCAAGCGACACCCGGAGGACGCGCTCCGCGTAGCGGTCGTCGAGCGTTCCGCTGGCGACCACGACGCTCCCGGCCGAGATGCCGTCGAGGACGGTCGCGTCGAGATACAGGGCGATCCCGGCGGTGTCGTCCTGGACGAAGCCGGTGCGGCCCGCGTCGAGCGCGCCGAGCTTCGTCGTGAGGATCCCCATGATCGTTGCCCGCGCGCCGGTGGGCATGGCGCGGGCGGAGGCGATCGACACGATCGGCACGGGCGTGGGGCTCGGCCCGGCGGTCTGGCTCGGGATCGCGGTCTCGGTGGGGCTGGGCTCGGGGGTCGAGCTGGCGGAGGGGATCGGGGACGGCTCGGGACTGGGCGGCCCGGCCGACGCGGTCGGCGACGGGGTGGATGTCGGCTCGGGCGTCGCGCTCGGAGCCGGTGGCTCGGTCGGCGCCGGGGTGGGCATGGGCGGAGTCGGCTCGACGGACGGTTCGACGGACGGTTCGGCGGTCGCGCTCGCGCTCGGCGACTCGGTCGCCACGGAGGTCGGGCTCGGGGTGTCGGTCGGCAGTGGCCCGTCACTTGGACTCGCGAGGGGCGTGGCCGATGGGCTCGGGGACGGTTCGGCCGACGGCGCCGGGCTCGGCGAGACGGTTGGCGCCGGCGTTGAGCTCGGGCCCGGTGCCGGGACCGGCGCTGCCGCGAGGTTCTGCGGATCGGGCGTGCCCTGGACGAACCAGTCGGAGCCATTCACGTTCGTGTCCAGGGTGTTGCCGCCGCTCCCGCCCGGGAGGCGCTCGAGGCTCGAGCCCGCCGGTGGCGCGGCCGCGGCCACGCCCTCGACGAAGGCGTTCGCGGCGTCGCCCCACGCGATCGCGTCGATCGGGCTCCCACCGATCGGGCGGAGCACGACTGCGCCACCGGTCGCGGCAAGGCCGCCGCTGTAGGTCGCATCGGCGAGCGTCGCCTCGATCCCCGAGACGTTCGCGACGAGGAGGTGCTGGCCCGGATCGATCGCCCGGCTGGTCGCCCAGCTCGCCTTGCGGGTGACGGTGCCACCGGTCGACGTGACGTAGACGACCTCCAGGCCGAGGAGGTCGAGGGGGCCCGCCGAGGCGTTCGTCAGCTCGATGAACTCGTCGGACGCGGACGCACCCCCGGTCTGGACCTCCGACACGAGGAGGCCGGTCGATGGCGGCCAGGCCACGGCTCCGGCCGGGGTCAGGGCCACGGAGACGGCGGACCCGCCCCCGAGCACGAGTCCGGATAGCAGCGCGGCGACGATCGCGAGACGAGCGCGTTCCACGGGGCACGACCTCCGGGCGGGGTGGTGCCTGGCGGGTCGGGCCCGAGAGTTGTACCGAAGGTGGCTGCACGGGGGCTCATCCGCCGCTCACCGTCGAGCCATCGCCGGCTCGTCGGCGCCGCTGCTTGATCGCGTACCATCGCCCTCCGTTCCCGGTCCCCTTCCGAACCGTTGAGGTGCCCGTTGGCCCGCGCGAAGCAGACGAACCGCGCCGACGCTCGGCGGCGGTACCGCCAGGCCCTCGCCGAGGCCGACGAGCAGGCCACCGACGCCGCGGACGGCGAGTCGCAGCCCGAGGGCGCGTCGGGACGCGGGGCTTCGGGCAGGCCTCCGGCCACCGCCGGTCCGGCTCGCCCCGGCTTCCTGTCCGCCTTCCGGAACGCCTACCACCAGCCGAACTACCGGGCCGACCTCGCGGCGGTGCCGCTCCTCGTCCGAGGCCGCTGGTTCCTCATCTCGGTCGGGCTCGTCGTGGCCGGCTTCGTGGCCCTGATCGTCTACCCGTCATCGCTGACGCTGTTCGTGTTCCAGACCGTGACCTCGGCCCCGGCGGTGCTGCCGCTGTTCCTCGTCGGGTTCACGGCCCCCCGAGCGAGCTACCTCCTCGGGCTGATGGTCGCCGTGGTCGACATCCCGCTCTCGATCGTCGGCGCCGGGCGCCTGTACGCGATCAGCGGGATCGAGTTCCCGCTCGACCAGTTCCTGCTGTTCTCGATCCTGCCGGGTCTGCCGGTCGCGGCGATCCTGGCCTCGGCCGCGGCCTGGTATCGGCGCTTCCTCCAGCTGTCGAACCCGCGTCGACAGCAGGCGTCCAGGAGCCGCTCCTCCAAGGGCGGGCGCAAGGCCGCGGCACGCCGCTGAGCCTCGGCGCTCAGCCCTCGCCGTGCTCGGGGCCGTTCCCCTCGCCGCTCAGGCCCTCGCCGCGCTCGGGGCCGAGCCGCCCCGCCGGGACAGCGCGTCGATGCTGACCGCCGCCAGCAGGACGAGCCCGGTCGCGATCAGCTGCCACTGGATCTCGAGCCCGAGCAGGTACAGGCCGTTGTAGATCGCGCCGATCACGAGCCCGCCGAGGAGCCCGTGGATCGCGCGACCGCGGCCGCCGAACAGGCTCGTCCCGCCGATGACCGCGGCGGCGACGGCATACAGGACGAGCTGCCCGCCCTGGATGTTCGTGGTCATGCCCCCGAGTTGCGAGGCGTAGATGATCCCGGCGATCCCGGCCGTCATCGAGCACAGGATGAAGCCGATCGTCCGGACCCGGGGAACGTTGATGCCCGCGCGCCGCGCCGCCTCGGCATTGCCGCCGACCGCGTAGATGTGCCGCCCGAACGGCGTCCGCTCGAGGAGGACCGTCCAGATGGCGAGCACGACGAGCACGAGCGGCACGACCCAGGGCATGCCGATGATCGGCAGGTTCACCCCGCGGTTCGTGTTGCAGACGGCCACGACGACGATCCCGGCGACCGCGATCGCGACGATCTTCGCGACGGTCAGCCCGCGCGGCGGGACGACCAGGCCCTTGCGCCGGCGGTCGGCGTCGCCGAGCCACATCGCGCCGCCGACGACGATCACGAGGACCGCCAGGGCGATCCAGGCGATCAGCGGATCGATGTAGGCGTAGACGATCCCATACAGGGCCTTCTGATTCGGCGACTGCCCGATCAGCACGACCTGACCGGACGTCCCGAGCATGAAGAGCATGACCCCGAACCAGAACAGGTAGCCCGCAAGGGTGACCACGAAGGCCGGGATCCCGAGCCGGGTGATGATCAATCCGTGGATGAGGCCGATCACGGCGCAGGCCCCGAGGCCGATCGCGATTGCGACGGGCCATGGCAGGTCGAGGCCCGGCTGGACCATGTTGGCCGTCACGACGCCGCCGATCGCGCCGACGTACCCGACGGACAGGTCGATCTCGCCCAGCAGGAGCACGAATCCCTCGGCCATGGCCAGGACGATGAAGACCGCGCTCTGGTCGAACAGGTTGACGAGGTTCCCGGGCGAGAGGAAGACGTGCCGAGCGCTGATGATCGTGAACACGGTCCCGACCGCGATGAGGCCGACGGCCACGGGGAGCAGTCCGACGTCACCGCCCCGGACCCGGGACCACCAGGCGCGGATGTACTGGCCGAACGACTGGGCGACGATCTCCGGCGGGATGTCCTCGACCGCCGCGAGCGTCAGGTCCTTGTTCGAGACCGCCGTCTGGTCGCTGTCGGCCACGTGCTCGAGCCTCCTGGGGTCCGCTAGCCCGCCGCGGGCGCCGAGGCCGGCTGCGATCCGGCGGGCTCGCTGCTCTTCCGGAGCCGCGTCGATTCGCCGGTGGTCATGTAGTCGACGACCGACTGCCGATCGAACGCGGAGAGCCTGTCCTGGACGACGAGCCGCCCGAGATGCATGACCGCGATCCGATCGGCCACCTCGAACACGTCGTTGAGGTTGTGGGAGATGACCATGACCGCGAGGCCGTGGTCCTTGAGCCGCTTCACGAGGTCGAGGACCATCCGGGTCTGGACCACGCCGAGGGCCGCCGTCGGCTCGTCCATCATCACGAGCTTCGAGTTCCACATCACGGCCTTGGCCACGGCGACCGCCTGGCGCTGGCCGCCCGAGAGCGTGGCCACCGGCTGCCGGATCGAGCGGACGGTCGTGACGCGGAGGCCGGCGAGCGTCTCCGCGGCGGCCTGCTCCATGCTCTCCTCGTCGAGGAGGCCGCGCTTCACGCGCTCCCGCCCCAGGAACATGTTCTGGACGATGTCGAGGTTGTCGGCCAGGGCGAGGTCCTGGTAGACGGTCTGAATCCCGAGGCCCGCCGCGTCATTGGGGTTCCGGATATGGACCGGATTGCCCTCCCACAGGATCTCGCCCTCGTCCGGCTGGTAGATCCCGGCGATGGTCTTCGTCAGGACGGACTTGCCCGCGCCGTTGTCGCCGCACAGCGCGGTGACCTCGGCGGTGGGCAGATCGAGGTTGACGCCATAGAGCGCCTGGACGGCGCCGAAGTGCTTGCTGACGCCGCGGAGGCTCAGGAGCGGCACGGTCATCCCGGCTGGGACGGGCGTCGCAGCGGCGGCTGGCGCCGGCGCGGCTGTCGCGGGTGCTGGCGACGCGGATGCGTCCATGGATCCTCGGATCGGGTGCCGGGCGCGAACGCGACCAAGGATAGTCGGCGCGAGGGCTGGGGATCGCGGCGACGGAGTCGCCGCGATCCCGTGTCGTTGATCGGTTACTTGATCCCGGCCGAGTCGCAGACGCTCTGGCCGACCGCGGCGCAGATGTCGCTGG
>DASUHU010000327.1:0-6880 GCA_036273395.1 Candidatus Limnocylindrales bacterium | reverse complement strand
TGCCCGAGTTGGCGGTGCGGCGCCCATCCGTCTCCAGAGGGACGGCACCGCGCGGCTCCGGCAATACGACTCGATGGAGGGGACGATCCGCGCGAACGAGACGCGTCGGCCATCCATTGCGGCCGAATCGTCCCCGTGGTGGGGTCGATCCGCGGTGCCGCGCCGATGTTCGTCCCGGCTGAGGGGACGCGCTCACGCAGGAGGCCGAAGGCCTGGGGGGACGCGCGACGCGCCGCGAGGCCGAGCCCAGGCGAGACCGCGCCCGGCGAGACCGAGCCCCGCGAGACCGAGCCCCGCGGCGAGCGCCTACGACGCCGCCGGCTCCGGATCGTCGTCGAGGCCGAGCGGGAGGCGCGCGATCAGCGCGAGCACGGGCGCCGGACCCGGACCGGGCGCCGGTTCCGCGCTGGCCGCGACCTCGGCAGCCTCCGAGGGGGAGAGGCGGGTCTCGCTCGCGATCGGAATCGAGCGCCACAGCCGGCTTCGAACCCCGGGCAGGTACGGGCTCGAGGCCTGACGGGCGCGAATGCCCGCGAGGCCCTGGGCCGAGACCGCGGCATAGAGCGCGCGACCCTCCTCCGCGATCGCCGGCACCGCGACCAGCTCGTCACCGGGTCGGAGGATCCGGCGCAGGAGCTCCCGGCGGCGGACGAGCGGCAGCAAGAGCTGCGGCCGGCCGTCCACCTCCAGGAGGTCGAACGCGAGGTACGCCAGCGGCCGGCCGCGCTCGCCGCCGAGGCGCCGCTCCAGCTCGTCGCGGTCGAGGCGGCCCTCGGCGTCGACGACGACGAGCTCGCCGTCGAGGACCGCCGATCGCGCGGCGATTCGCGCGGCCAGTCCGGCCAGGTCGATCGGGGTGGGGGACAGCACCTGCCCGTCCTCGCGGATGAAGGTCACGTCACCGGCGCCCGGTTGCTCCGCCGGCCCGATGACCGCGAGCGCGCGGACGCCGCCCCAGACCGGCTCGAACAGGTGCGCCGCCGAGTCGAACGGCTCGGGGAGGGGCCGCTCCAGCATCGGCCGCAGCGTGCTCGGGGGTCGTGGCATCCCCGCCTCGAGCCGCAGCGACAGCTGGTCGGGCATCGGGCGGATCGTAGCCGGTAGACTCTCGCCCGTCGCCATCGCGGCCGGCCCACCCCCCGGGTTCGGCACCGCGGGCCGGCATCCAGCCGTGGCCTTCCACCGATCAGGGGAGCAGCGTGACCAGTCCCGCTCGACGCGCGCCTCGGCCAGAGGACCTCTATCGAATCGCCGTTCCGTCCGACCCGCGCCTGTCACCCGACGGCGCGTGGGCCGCGTTCTCGGTCCAGCGCGTCGGACCGTCGTTCGACGCGTATCGCACGTCGATCTGGCTTGCGCCCACGGACGCGGCGCCCACGGGCGCAGCCCCGAACGAGGCGAGGCGAGTCACGCTGGCCGGGCGGCGCGATTGGAGCGCCCGCTGGTCGCCGGACGGGAAGACCCTCGGCTTCCTCTCCGACCGTCGCGCGCACGTGGAGGAGGAGCCGGGCACGCCGTCCGATCGCGAGGACGTGCCCCAGGTCCACCTCCTGCCGATCGATCGGCCCGGGGAGGCTCGCCGCCTGACCGACCTGCCCCGCGGCGTCGACGCCTTCGCCTGGTCGCCCGATGGCCGCTGGCTCGCGGTCCGGTCCGCGTCGCACGCTGCGGATCGCAAGGAGGATGCCCGGAGCCGCCGGAAGCTCGGCGAGTCGAAGCCCGGCGAGCCGCCGGCCCGGGACTACCGGTTCTTCGATCGGCTTGGCTACCTCGAGAACTCCCAGGGCTTCATCGGCCACCGGACGCCGCACCTGTGGCTCATCGACGCGACGACCGGCGCGGCCCGTCGCCTGTCGGACTTCGACTCGGGCATCGACGGGATCACCTGGTCGCCCGACAGCAAGCGAATCGCGTTCACGAGCGGCCTGGCCCGGAACCACGACCTCTGGAGCCGCACTCGGGTCCTGAGCGTCGACATCGAATCCGGGGACCTCACGACGATCGCCGACGACCCGAAGGGCGTGTATGTCGGCCCTCGCTTCCTGCCCGACGGCCGGACGATCGCCGTGCTGGGCGGCCTCGTCCCGGACGTCTACTTCCGCTGGCAGATCGTGCTGTTCCCGGCAGATGGCTCGGACGCGCGCGGCGGCACGGACCTCTCGGGCCGGCACGATGTCATGCCCGGCTCGGGGATGAACAGCGACGTGACGCTGGCTGAAGGGCCGCGACTCATACCGGCCGACGACGGGGCCTCGCTGCTCTTCCTCGCGCCGCACGAGGGCGCGATGGACCTCTGGCGGATCGCCGTCGCCGACGGCTCGCTCGAGCGGCTGACCCAGGGCGAGCACTACATCTCGGGCTTCGATGCCGTGGCGGCCGGGCCGCGTGGCACACGGGTCGCGCTCATCCACTCGACCGCCACCGAGCTGCCCGAGGTACATCTCACCTCCGTGCCCGCTCGCCGCTCCGCAGCGAAGGGCGTCGACACGTCAGCCGGCGCGGGACTCACGACCCAGGCGCTGACCAACCTCAACGCCAAGCTGCTCGAGGAGGTCGAGCTGAAGGTTCCCGAGACGCGCTGGGTCGAGGTCGATGGCCGGCGCGTCCAGGGCTGGCTCCTCCCCGCGGGCTCGGGTAAGAAGCCGGCCGTCCTCGAGATCCACGGCGGCCCCCACACGCTCTACGGCTGGAGCCCGATGTGGGAGTTCCAGGTGCTGGCCGGGGCCGGGATGTCCGTCATCTACTCGAACCCCCGCGGCTCCGAGGGCTACGGGCTCGAGTTCAACCGGGCCAATGTCGCCGACTGGGGCGACGGCCCGACGAAGGATGTCCTCGCGGTCGTCGACGCCTACGTCGAGGCGGGCACGGTCGACCCGGACCGGCTCGGGGTCACCGGCGGGTCCTACGGTGGCTACCTGACGAACTGGATCCTCGGCCACGATCAGCGGTTCAAGGCCGGCTTCACGGCTCGATCCGTGGTCGACATGACGATGCTGTTCCTGGTCGGCGACCTGTCCGGGACGGACTGGCCGACGTGGGAGTTCGGGGTCCTCCCGCTCGACGACCCGGAGCTCATGCGCCAGCAGTCCCCGATCACGTACGCCGCGAACATCCGGACGCCGCTCCTCATCCAGCACAGCGAGCGCGACCTCCGGACGACCGTCGCCCAGGCCGAGGCCCTGTTCGCGGTGCTCCGGCGGCTGCGCCGGCCGGTCCGGCTCATGCGCGTCCCGGACGAGACCCACGAGCTGACCCGATCCGGGACGCCCTACCGGCGCGTCGAAAACCTCGTGCAGGTCCGCGACTGGTTCGCCCACTTCCTCGTGAAGGGCCGCCGGACCCTGCCGCCCCTGCCCGAGACGAGGCACGGGCACTGACAGGCTCCTCGCACCACTTGATTTGTGCTGGGGTATCGAGCAGAGTCTCTCTCGAGCCTTGCCACGACAGAACGACGGGCGTACCGTCCGCGCTGGCCCAGGTTGGTGCTCGGGAGATTGCCACGAGGCGGCGTGATGGCTTCGCTCCACGTGCGACGAGCTCATGTGGGATCGAGGACAACCGGTGGTGGCGTCCGCCGGGCGACGGGTGGTCGTTGTAGCCGCCTGCCTGAGTCTCTGCCTCTCCTTGGTTGTGGACCGACCGACGACCGCGACGATCGGTGTTCAGATCGATATCAAGTCCGAAGGCTTCGACACGTGCGAGAAGGTCGATAGTTCGGACTTGACGGATTGGTGGACGAATACTCCATGGTATGGTCTCGGGACTTATCTCGGTGGCTCGAATGGCATCGCCGTTGGGTGCGCGCCTCTAAGCAAAACAACGATAACGGCGGCTGCGACTCAGGGCTGGTCTCTCGTGCCTTTCTGGTACGGCCTTCAGGAACCGAGTTCGTGCATTACGAGCAGCTTCCCCTAACACCTTCAGTCTCAACACGACAACGGCATATAATCAAGGTGTTGCCGAAGCGAATTCGGCGTCGTCCGCAGCACAGTCGTTCGGTTATGGACTCGACGACATTATCTACTACGATCTCGAACAAGTTGGGAACTCAAGCACTTGTATCGCCGCCGCACAGGCGTTTATCAATGGCTGGGATTATCAGATGCAGTATCATACACCGTACTATCCGGGTCTCTACGGGTCGACATGCGCATCACACCTCTCATCATTCGCTGCAATCGCCCATGTACCGCTCGATATCGCGCCCCGGGATACTCATCATGACCCTACCGGCGTGTACGGTCTGGAGTGCCTGAGCGACAATCTGTGGTCGAATGATCAGCGTATCCATCAATTGGCAGCCTATGTTTCCTTGAAGTACAACGGTACCGCATTGACCGTCGACGAAGACTGCATCGACGCCACCGTTGATGGCAATGTTGGACATTCGTCGCCCGTTGCCGGGATCGCCGTCACGGGATTGCTCGATATCGCTGGTCCCTCGATCTGGGAGGTCGGGTCGTCCGGAGTAGCTTCATCCGCGAACTCCGGCGCCACGTGGACCGAAACGCCGCTCCCCACGGGTGTTACCGCGTCGGACGTGCTGGCAATCACCGGCGCCGCGCAGCGGGGCATGTGGCTCGCCACCGGCTCAGGGACCGAGATCGGGCTATATCACCTTGGGCCGTCATCATCGACCTGGTCGGATACCGTCCTGGCGACGAGGTGGCCGAGCGGCGTGGAGACCTCGGGCGCGAGCGAGGCGGTCCTGATGAACGCGGGGGGAGGACACCTCCTATCCGTCGTCGTGAACCTGAGGATCGGGACGTTCGCGGGGCTCACGTCGTCCTTTGTCTCCAACGACGACGGCCTGACGTTCGTCCATCCCGAGGTCGCCTTCAATGGTCGGGCGAACGAGGTGCTCTGGGCCCAGTCGTTCAGTTCCCCGACGCGTGGCGTGGCGGTCGGCGGTCCGACTCGCGAAGACCTCCTGCAGACGAGCGATGGCGGTCGGAGCTGGGCGGTCGTCCAGGTTGCCGGTGCGGATGATCCCGGGAGCTACGCCTTCGAGGATCCGATCGTGAACGGCGCGGACCTCGAAGTTCCGCTGACCACAGAGCGGAGCGATGGCGGCGAGGACGTCGCGATGGTCGAAAGCCTTGCCGGCGGCGCCGGCTTCAGTATCACCGGTTCGGCAATCGCGGTTGGAACCGGCTATCACCCACCGGTCATCTCGAGCTCGATCGGCGAGACCACTTGGGTCATGGCCGACGATGGCCAGCGGATCTTCGAGACGGTCGACAGCGGGAGCACGTGGCGGACCGTGGCGGCCGCGGGCCTCGGACCGGATGTCGTGAGCATCCATGTCTCGAGCCCGACATCGGCTATCGCGCTGCTCGTCGCCTCGGCCTGTACTGCGCTGAAGACCGGCTGTACCTCCAACGAGTCGCTGGTCGCCACGTCCGACAGCGGGGCGACCTGGGGCCCCCCGGGCTAAGGGAGAGCTCCCGGCACCCGGCGTAGACTCTTCGTCCCATGGCCGTCCAGACCCGAGACACCCTGAGTCGCGAGCGCGCGAGCGAGCTCGTGCGAGCGTGGGCCGGCGGGCGGCCGGGCCCGCTCGGGAGCGTCCTGGGGCGCGTCACCGCGGTCGATGAGGTGGGAGCGATCCAGCGGGTCGAGGCCCTGAAGCGCCGCTCGATCAAGCGCGAATCGAAGCTCTGGGGGCTCGATCTCGCGATCCGGATGATGGATCTCACGACGCTCGAGGGGAAGGACACCCCGGGCAAGGTCCGGGCGATGTGCGCCAAGGCGATTCACCCCCAGCCCGGCGATCCTTCGATACCGTCCGTCGCCGCGGTCTGTGTCTATCCGACCCGCATCGCCGACTGCAGGGAGGCCCTCAAGGGCTCGACCGTCAAGGTCGCGAGCGTCGCGACGGCGTTTCCGTCGGGCCAGTCGTTCCGGTCGATCAAGGTCGCCGAGGTCCGCGAGGCGGTCGCGGCGGGCGCCGACGAGATCGACATGGTCATCGATCGGGGCGCGTTCCTGAGCGGCGAGTTCGGCACGGTCTTCGACGAGATCGTCGAGGTCAAGGAGGCGAGCGGCGAGGCCCACCTGAAGGTGATCCTGGAGACCGGCGAGCTCGAGACGTTCGACAACATCCGGCGGGCCTCGATCCTGGCGATGGCCGCGGGCGCCGACTTCATCAAGACCTCGACCGGCAAGGTCCAGCCGGCGGCGACGCTGCCGGTGACCCTCGTCATGCTCGAGGCGATCCGCGACTTCGAGAAGGCCACGGGCCGGGCGGTCGGGATGAAGCCCGCCGGCGGGATCCGGACCGCGAAGGAAGCGATCCAGTACCTCGTCGTGCTCTACGAGACACTCGGGCCACGCTGGATGACCCCGGACCGGTTCCGGTTCGGCGCATCGAGCCTCCTCAACGACGTGCTCATGCAGATCGAGAAGGAGCGCACCGGCCGCTATCAGCGGCCCGACGACTTCACGCTCGACTGATCGGGCTGTCCACCGCACCGAGCACGAGGGCGGCATTGAGGCCGCCGAACCCGAACGAGGTCGAGAGGACGCGCCGGTAGCTCCCGGCCCTGCCCTCGCGGAGGACGTTCGGCAGGAGCTCGGCGACCGCGGGATCCGGCGTCTCGAGATTGACGGTCGGCGGTGCCCAGCCATCCCGGATCGTGAGCGCGCAGATGAGGGCCTCGATCGCGCCGGACGCGCCGAGCGGGTGGCCGTAGAGGGCCTTCGTCCCGCTGACCGGGACCGTTCGCGCGCGGTCGCCGAGCGCCAGGCCGAGGGCCCGGGCCTCGGCGATGTCGCCGAGGGGCGTCGAGGAGGCATGGGCGTTGACGTAGTCGATCTCGGATGTGTCGACGTGCGCATCCTCGAGGGCGAGCGTCGCCGCTCGCGCCGCCTCGCGGCC
>DASUHU010000326.1:0-3477 GCA_036273395.1 Candidatus Limnocylindrales bacterium | reverse complement strand
CGTCCGTCGGGCGCTCCCGATCCTGGAGACGCTCATCGGCGACGCCGATGCGGACGTGCAGAAGTCCCTCTCGTGGGCCTACCGCTCGATGGCCGATGTCGATCGACCGGCGGTCACCGCCGCGCTCGAGGCCCAGGCCATCGAGGCCGCGCGAACGTCCGACGGGCTGCGGGCGTGGGTCGTCCGGGACGCGCTGTCGAAGCTCGAGGCCGCTGATGCGGAACGCATCCGGAAGCGCCTCGAGGGCCTCCGGCGCCGCCCGGGCGCGGAGCCGACATCCAGAGCCGCCGAGCTGGCTCATCGATTCGAGGGCATGGGCCTGGGCCGGCCCGGCGCGGAGCCCCCGCCGTGAGCCGCGCCGCTGCCGTCGCCGCTACAACCGCCGCAGCTGACCAGGCACAGCCCCGAGCCGAGGCAAGACCGTGACCGACGACGCGGGCGACATCCGAGCGATCCGCATCGAGGACGAGATGCGGGTCTCGTACCTCGACTACGCGATGAGCGTGATCGTGGCCCGGGCCCTGCCCGATGTCCGCGATGGGCTCAAGCCGGTTCACCGCCGGATCCTGTTCACGATGGGCGAGATGGGCCTCTCGTCCACGAGCGCCTTCCGGAAGTGCGCCGCGATCGTCGGCGAGGTCATGGGCAAGTACCACCCCCACGGCGACGTCGCCCTCTACGACGCGCTCGTCCGGCTGGCCCAGGACTTCTCGATGCGCTACCCCCTCGTGAATGGCCAGGGCAACTTCGGGTCGGTCGACGGCGACGCACCGGCCGCGATGCGCTACACGGAGGCGCGCCTGACCGCGGTGGCGGCCGAGATGCTCGCCGACATCGACAAGGACACCGTCGACTTCGAGGACAACTACGACGGGACCCAGAGGCAGCCGACCGTCCTGCCGGCCAAGCTCCCGAACCTGCTCGTCAACGGCTCGAGCGGCATCGCGGTCGGGATGGCGACGAACATCCCGCCCCACCACCTCGGCGAGGTCGTCGACGCCACGATCGCGATCATCGACGATCCCGAGATCACCACCGACGAGCTCTGCCAGCACGTGACCGGGCCGGACTTCCCGACGGGCGGCACGATCTTCCGCTACGAGCGCCAGCGCAACTCGATCACCGGCGAGTGGGAGACCGTCGATGCGATCCGCCAGATGTACGCCCACGGCCGCGGCCGGGTCGTCATGCGGGCCCAGGTGTCGTTCGAGGAGGTCCGGGGCGACCGCGTCGCGATCATCGTCACGGAGCTGCCCTACCAGGTGAACAAGGCCGCGCTGCTCGAGAAGATCGCGGACCTCGTCAAGGACCGTAAGGTCGAGGGCATCGCCGACCTCCGCGACGAATCGGATCGCGACGGGATGCGGATCTACATCGAGATCAAGCGCGACGCGAACCCCCACAAGGTCCTGAACAACCTGTTCAAGCACACCGCGCTCCAGGCGGCGTTCAACATGAACATGCTGGCCCTGGTCGATGGCCAGCCCCAGACGCTGCCGCTCAAGTCCGTGCTCCAGCACTACGTCGACCACCGTCGCGAGATCGTCCGCCGGCGGACCGAGTACGACCTCGAACGGGCCCGCGAGCGGGCTCACATCCTGGAAGGCCTCAAGAAGGCCCTCGACAACCTCGACGCGGTCATCGCCACGATCCGGCAATCGGCCGACACGGACGTCGCGCGGACGAACCTCATGACCCGCTTCGAGCTCTCCGAGCGACAGGCCCAGGCGATCCTCGACATGCGCCTCGCCCGGCTGGCCGCGCTCGAGCGCAAGAAGATCGAGGACGAGTATCTCGAGGTCATCCAGCTCATCGCCGAGCTCGAGGACATCCTGGCGAATGCCGCCCGCGTGCTGTCGATCATCAAGGACGAGCTGCGAGACCTGAAGAAGCGCTACGCCGGGGATCGCCGGACCCGGGTCGCCGACGACTCCAACCGGGAGCTGACCGACGAGGACCTCATCGCCGACGAGGACGTCGTCGTGACGATCAGCGGCCGGGGCTACATCAAGCGCCAGCCCGTGGCGACCTACCGCCGTCAGGCCCGGGGCGGCAAGGGGATCATCGGCCACGTCACCCGAGAGGAGGACGCGGTCGAGCACCTCCTCGTCGCCAACACCCATGACTGGGCCCTGTTCTTCACGAACCGCGGCCGCGTCTTCAGCGCCAAGGTCCACGCGATCCCCGATGCGTCGCGCCAGGCCAAGGGCCTGCCGATCATCAACATGCCGGGCGTCCAGGTCGAGGCCGGCGAGGTTCCGATGGCCACGATCACCCTGCCGACGTTCGCGCCGGGCAGCTACCTCGTGATGGCCACCAAGCAGGGGCGGATCAAGAAGACGCCGCTGGAGCAGTTCGAGCGGGTCCGGGCCACGGGCATCCGCGCCATCACGATCGACGATGACGACGAGCTGGCCTGGGTCGACGTCAGCTCCGGTGAGGACGACGTCATCATCGCCACGGCCCAGGGCATGCTCGCCCGGTTCCACGAGAGCGAGGTCCGGCCGATGGGCCGCGACGCGGCCGGGGTCATCGGCATCCGGCTCCGCCGCCAGGGCGACGCGGTCGTGGCGATGAGCGTCGTCCAGCCCAACGCCGAGCTGCTCGTGCTGAGCGAGACGGGCTACGGCAAGCGGGTGCCGCTCACCGACTTCCGGCCCAAGCACCGCGGCGGCCAGGGTGTCCGCCTGATCGCGCTCGAGGGCCGCAAGACCGGCGTCGTCGCGGCCGTCCAGCAGGTGACCGAGCAGGACGAGGAGCTCGTCCTCATCTCGGCCCACGGGCAGGTCGTGCGGACCGACGTGAAGACCGTCAACCGCTACTCCCCGAGCGCCCGCGGCGTGATCGTCATGCGCCTCAACGAGGGCGATCGGGTCGTCGGGATCGCGGCATTCCGACCGGGACTGGCGGAAGGCCGGCTGAGCGACGACAATGGCAGCCCGGAGGCGGGACCCGGTGGCGGCGCCGGGGCGCCCGACGGTCCGGGGCCGGTCGCGTGAGCGTCGGCACGAGCGGTCGCCTGGAGGACTCGCCCGTGTACGCGGACCAGTTCCAGATCTACCACGGCAACTCGAACCCCGAGCTGGCTCGGAAGATCTGCTCGTACCTGGCGACCGAGGCCGGGGCGCTCGAGGTCTTCAAGTTCGCGAACGACAACATCTTCGTGAAGATCCTCGAGAACGTCCGCGAGAAGGACGTCTTCCTGGTCCAGCCGACCTGCAATCCGGCCGACGGCCGGGGCGACGTCAACCAGTCGATCATGGAGCTCCTGATCATGATCGACGCCTTCAAGCGGGCGAGTGCCGGCCGCATCACCGCGGTCATCCCGTACTACTCGTACGGGCGCAGCGACAAGAAGGACCAGCCCCGCGTGCCGATCACGGCGCGCCTGATCGCGGACATGATCACGGTCGCCGGTGCGGACCGGGTCCTGACGATGGACCTGCACCAGGGCCAGATCCAGGGCTTCTTCAACAT
>DASUHU010000325.1:0-6014 GCA_036273395.1 Candidatus Limnocylindrales bacterium | reverse complement strand
CCCTCGAGCAGCACCCGAAGGCCAAGGACATGGTGCTCGAAGGGTTCGAGGAGCACGACGTCGTCAACCACATCATGGGCGAGCTCGAAGGCATGCCCTACGACGACGAGCACTGGGGCCCGACTGCGAAGGTCATGACCGAGAACGTCGAGCATCACATCGGGGACGAGGAGCACGAGATGTTCCCGAAGGCCCGCCAGGTGTTCGACGAGCGCGAGCTCCAGGAGCTCGGCAAGGCCATGGCCGAGCGCAAGGCCGAGGCCCTGAAGCAGGAGACCGCGGGGGACCTCCGCTAAGCCCCGTCGCGCCCGCCTCGGTGCCGGCTCGCCGGCCCGGCGACCGCGCACCGGCTCGCACAGCGGGTGCGTACCAGCGGGAACCCCCCGTTTGGGGGATTTCGAGCATGATCCTTTCGGGGGAGAGTGCCGCAGTGCACCGAGCGTCTGGCGTTCCCGCACGGTCGCCGCAGGCCACCGAGGACCAGGAGACGGCCGAGCGCCGGAGCGTCGAGGGCCTTCGTCGCGCCGTCGTGCTGTTCGGTCGAACCGTCGGCCTCGTGGGGCTGTTCTGGGCACCGGTCGGCTGGGCGATGGGCGACGGCTTCCTCGGCTCGGTGGGCGCCGTTGCGGCGCTGTTCGCGGGCTGGCTCCTCCTCGAGGCCAGCCAGGCCGGGCGGCGGACACCGGCCGATCTCGCGACACGGATCGCGATCGGCACCCAGATCACGGCCGTCATCGCGGTCACCGTCGAGCCCGTGATCGGTCCGGCGATCGCCCTCGGCTCCCTGATCCCCGTGATCGTCGGCCTGATCTACGTCGATCGCCGCCGCCTGACGTTCCTGATGATCGCGAGTGCGGCGGTCGGCGTCTTCTCGACGCTCGCCCCGACGTTCCTGCTCTACGGCACGCGTGGCGACGGGTTTCTGGAGCTGTTCCTGCCGACCTCCACCCTGGCGATCGTCTACCTGCTGTTCCAGATCTTCCTGTGGAACGCCAGCACCCGGATGACCGACATGACGAGCGACCTGCGGCACGTGGTCGAGATGTCCCGCGATCTCGCCGAGACGATGGATCCGGCCGACGTTGGCCACCAGCTCGCGCGCCACCTCCAGGCGGTCAGCGGCGCAACCGACTGCACGCTCAGCACGCTCGATCGCGAACGCGACCGGGTCGAGACATTCGGCTTCTACCCGCCCGAGTTCGGGGAGCGGGTCGAGCCCTCCTACGACCTCTCGCGGTTTCCCGAGACGCGACGCGTCCTGCGCGACCAGCAGGCCGTGATCCTCGACGCATCGGACCCCACGGCCGACGTGAACGAGGTCGCGTACCTCAAGTCGATCGGGCGCCGCCGAAGCGTGATGCTGCCGCTCGTCGTGCGCGGGGAGTCGGTCGGGATCGTGGAGCTGACCTCCACCGATCCTCGGGCGTTCGATGCCCGTCGCGTCGAGCTCGCGACGCTCCTGACGCGCGAGGCGGCCCTGACGTTCGACAACGTCCGGCTCCACGGCGAGATCCGGGAGCAGGCCTTCCGCGATGCGCTCACGGGCCTCGACAACCGCTCGAGGTTCCAGGAGCGTGTCCAGCACGCGCTCGATCGCCTGCGCGGCCGGAGCCCGCTCCACGCCGCGGTGCTGTTCATCGACCTCGACCACTTCAAGCTCGTGAACGACCGGTTCGGGCACACGATGGGCGACCGCCTGCTGCAGGCCGTGGCGGACCGGGTCAGGCTCTCGGTCCGGCCCGGCGACAGCGCGGCCCGGCTCGGTGGCGACGAGTTCGCGATCCTGCTCGAGGACCTCAACGACAAGTCCGAGGCGGAGGCGGTCTGCCACCGTCTCCTCGAGGTCCTCGCGGCGCCGATTCCGCTGGGCGAGGCCGCCCCGACGATCGGGGCGAGCATCGGCGTGGCGCTGAGTGGCCTCGGAGGCGAGACGGTCGACGAGCTGCTCCGGAATGCCGACATTGCGATGTACGCGGCCAAGGCCGCCGGGCGCGGCCAGGTCGTGTTCTTCCGGACCGAGCTGCTCGACCTGGCCGCGGCACGAAGCGAGCTCGCCGCGCTCCTCCGGGGCGCCGAGGCGCGCCACGAGCTGCAGCTCCACTTCCAGCCGATCGTCGAGCTGGAGGGCGGCGCGCCGGTCGGCGTGGAGGCGCTGGTCCGCTGGCAGCCCGAGGGCCACGCGCTCCACATGCCTGCCGAGTTCATCAGCCTCGCCGAGGAGACCGGCGAGATCCTCGCGATCGGCCGCTGGGTCCTCGGCGAGGCCTGCCGGCAGACCCGCGTCTGGCAGGACCGCCTGGGATTGCCGGATCTCCGGGTGTACGTGAACCTCTCGGCTCGGCAGTTCCGGGATCCGGGCCTCGTCGGCGTGGTGGCGGCGGCCCTTCGCGAGGCCCGGCTCCAGCCCCGCCACCTGACCCTGGAGCTGACCGAGAGCGCCCTCCTGACCCGGACGCCCGAAACGCTCCAGCGGATCACCCAGCTCCGACGGCTCGGCGTCCGCCTCGCGATCGACGACTTCGGCACGGGCTACTCCTCGCTCGGCTACCTCCACGCCTTCAAGGTCGACGAGCTCAAGATCGATCGGTCCTTCGTCTCGGGCTCGTCACCCCGCCGCGACGCCCGGGTCCTCAGTCGCGCAATCGTCGAGCTGGGCCGGGCCCTCGAGCTCGACATGGTCGCCGAGGGCATCGAGACCGAGACCCAGGCCGACTGGTTCCGAGCCCTGGGCTGCCGCTTCGGCCAGGGCTTCCACTTCTCGCACCCGCTCCCCGCGCGCGAGCTGGAGCGCTACCTCCGCCGGGCCACCCGCGCCACCCGCGCCACCCGCGCCGCCCGCACCGCCCGCACCGCCGGCCGCTCGGCGCCCGCCGGCGAAGGCACCGCCCGCGCCACCGCGCACGACACGGATACGGCCGCAAATCGCGGGTCGCGCGATTCCGCCCCCAATGCAACCTCCAGGGTCGACGAGCGCGACACGATCGCGGTTGAACCACCCGCCCTGACCGCCTGAACCATCGGCACTCACCGCCTGAACCACCCGCCCTGACCGCCTGAACCACCCGCCCTGACCGCGTGAACCACCGGCACTCGCCGCCTGTCGCGGCCCGCGCTGGTCGTGAGGGGTCTTGGGCGCCTCGGTTCCGGCGCCGCCGATCGCGCTTGTGTCTGACGCAATAGTTGGGCCCCGAACCTCCGGCATCGGCACCAACGGGCTGCTTTCGTGTCGGTTTCTTGCGTGGCAGTCACGATTCGGAAGCGAATGGGCACCTGCGTGGCCGCAGGCGGCCGCTTCGCCTGGATTTGTTGCGTGACAGTCAATCTGCCTCCGCCGAAGCGGCGCGAGCCGGCGCGAGCCGGCAGGCGCGCCGCAATCCATGTCGAGTCGCGAGAGCGCCGCGCCCGCACCGCGGTGTCACCCGTGATGCGGTTGTGAGCCGGCGCGGCGCGGCCGCCGCCGCGACCGTCGTGGATCGAGCCTGATCCTCGAGGCAACCCGGGAACGTTCCGGGTCCCCCCGAGGTGCCCCATGCCCCAGCCAACCCACTCGGTCGAGCCGCCCATCCGCGATCGCGGAACGCACCTGGCGCCGGGACGCCGGCGTCGTCCAGCATTGGTGCCCGGCGCCGTAGCGGCGCTCGCTCTCGTGGCCGGCCTCGGTTTCGCGGCCTGCAATGCCGGCGCGAGCACGCTTCCGTCGATCGCCTTGCCGAGCGTGACCATTCCGAGCGTCGGCGCCTCGATCTCCGTGACCGGCAGCGGCGTGACCGGCTGCGTCGACCCGGCGACCTTCGCGATCGTCATGCAGCTCGAGTCGCAGGCCGCCAACGCCCCGACGCTCCTCGCGCAGAACAAGGACGCCCTGATCTCGGGCCTCCACTCGTTCCAGCCGCCCGATCAGGCAACCTCGACCTGGCGCGATCAGCTCGTGACCGCGCTCCAGTCGAACGACATGACGACCGCCGCCGCGAAGATCCAGATGGTCGCGTCGGGCGAGGTGAACCTCAGCAGCTGCTGATCGTCAGCCCTGGCCGGCGACGACGATCCCGTTCATCTGGGGATGCACGTCGCACTGGAAGTAGTACGTGCCGGGCTCGATCGCCTGGACCTGGTAGACGTGGATTCCGGTCGACTCGATGTCGCCACGGAAGACGAGCTGGCTGTGGCCCTCATCGCGGTAGATCGCGATGTTGTGCGGCACGCCGTCGTCGTTGTCGAGGACCAGCTGGAAGGGCTGGCCGCCGGGGATGTCGAGCTCGGTCTTGTCGAACATCAGGCCATGGGCGAGAAGCTCGGGCGCGTTGGGATCGATCGTCCCGGCGGGCGCCGAGGCCCCCGGTTGCGCGGACGAGCAGGCAGCGAGCAGGAACGCAACGGCGATCGTCGCGCACGCGGCGAACCGGGCCGGCCCGAGCCGGCGGGGGAGTCTGGGCATCGCCGGTCAGGGTACCGGTAGCGCGGGCTTGCGAGTTCCGCGCGGAGAGCCTCGCCGCTTAGTAACGCGGGCGGACGGAATGTCATCCTCGAGGTGCCCGATCGGATCCGCCCGAAGGACGAGAACGAGGACGATCGCGGCCTCGCGATTGACGCTCCCTGCGGCGGCGCGGATCATCGCCCGGGTTGGGCGACGGAACGAGGGACGGCGGGCCGCTTCGAGGTGTCGATCCGACGCCCCGCGCGGCGGTGCCTCGGCACCATGGGCCACTCCGGCGCGGCGCGACCGAGGGCTGGAGGACAACCCGCGTCGCCCGGACCCTGACGCTCGTCGTCGGCGTGACCGTCGCCACCGGCGCGATCGGCTGGGCCGCCGCGGGCGGCGTGTTCGAGGCTCGCGGAGCACCCACCTCGTCCGGGCCGAGCGGCATCGCCGGCGCGTCGCCGGCGCTCGTGACCCCGACGCCCGCGCCCACCGCGAAGCCGCCGATCGGCGGCACCGAGCTCTACGGGTTCCTGCCGTACTGGGAGATGACGCCGACGATGGCGTCGTACCTGACGGGCGTGCCCGTCTCGACCCTTGCGCTCTTCTCGGTGAGCTCGACCGGGAGCGGCGCCATCAAGACGAACGCGATCGGCTATCGACGAATCACGGGCTCGCTCGGGCGAGGGCTCATCGCCGACGCGAAGGCCAGGGACCAGCGGGTCGATCTCGTCTTCACGAGCTTCGGCTACTCGGCCAACGACAAGCTGTTCGGGCCCGCTCCGGCGGCTCGCCAGCGCCACGAGATCGCGGCGTCCAGCCTGGCCGCGCTCGCGCTCGAGCTCGGGGTCGACGGCGTGACGATCGATGCCGAGCAGGTCCACGCGTCGGACCTCGACGGCTACGGCGCCTTCCTCGAGGACCTCCGGTTCGACCTTGGGCATCCCGCCGCGGGATCGACCGCCCGTCCGATCGGGACGATCTCGGTCGCCACGACGGCCGACCACGAGGGTGCGACCGTCGCGCTCCAGGCGGTCAACGCCGGCGCGGATCGCGTCTTCCTGATGGGCTACGACTATCACTGGTCCGGATCGAGCGCCGGCGCCACGAGCCCGATCCACAGCCGCGACACCAGCCACGACCTGACGACCTCGATCGTTGACTACGTCCAGACCGGCGTGCCTCGCGCCCGGATCCTGCTGGGGCTGCCGCTCTACGGGATGAGCTGGCAGGTCGCCGGGCCCGAGCTGGGCGATGCGGTGCTGGGCAAGGGCACCTCGTTCATCCCGTCGCAGCACGTCGCCGAGCTCGGCGCGAAGGGCTTCGCGCCCCAGTCCGACGACCAGGAAACCGCGGAGTGGTTCGTGACCTCGACGGCAGTTCCGAGCCCAGGCCCGGGCCCGAGCTCGAGCCCGCCGTCGAGCCCGGGCCTTGGTCCCGTGCCGACGCTGGGGCCCGTGCCGACGCTGGGGCCCGTGCCGACGCGGGGGCCCGTGCCGACGCCCGCGGGAGTGCCGGGATCGTCGACCGGCCTCGCCCCCAGTGCCGGCCCAACGCCGTCGGCGATCCGCTACGTCGCGACCTTCTACGACTCCCC
>DASUHU010000324.1:0-3858 GCA_036273395.1 Candidatus Limnocylindrales bacterium | reverse complement strand
GCGGGGCGAAGGTGCTGGCGCGTGGGCTGCGGGACGAGGGCTTCGAGGTCGTGTACACGGGCCTGCGCCAGACGCCGGACATGGTCGTGACCGCAGCCCTCCAGGAGGACGCCGACGTCGTCGGGCTGTCGATCCTGTCCGGGGCGCACATGACGCTCGTACCGAAGGTCACCGCCAAGCTCAAGGAAGCCGGGATGGATGACGTGCTGGTCGTGGTCGGCGGGATCATCCCGGACGACGACGTGCCGGCGCTCCGCGAGGCCGGAGTCGCGGAGGTCTTCGGGCCGGGCACGACGATCGCCGAGGTCGCGGAGTTCCTGCGGGCGAACGCCCGAGTCCGCGCCTGACCGAGGGCACTCGCCCCGTGCCGGATCGCGCTCCCGAGCCTGCCACGGCGTCCGATCCGGCCGTCCGTGCCGGCGAGCTGTGCGACGCGGCCCTCGCCGGCAACCGGCTGGCCCTCGCCCGGCTCCTCACGGCCGTCGAGAATCGCACCCCCGTGGCGGAAGCGGCCCTCCGCCGACTGTATCCCATGGGCGGCCGGGCGCACCTGGTCGGGATCACCGGGCCGCCCGGAGCCGGGAAGTCGACGCTCGTCTCGGCGCTCATCGCCGAGGCCCGCGGGAGCGGCCGCGCAGTGGGGGTCGTCGCCGTCGACCCGTCCTCGCCGATCACGGGCGGCGCGCTCCTCGGCGACCGCGTCCGGATGCAGGCATACGCCGAGGACCCGGACGTGTTCATCCGGTCGATGGCCTCGCGCGGGCACGCCGGCGGGCTTGCCTCGACCTCGGCCGCCGCGGCTGCCGTCCTGGATGCCGCCGGCTTCGACCTGATCCTGCTCGAGACGGTCGGCACCGGCCAGTCGGAGGTCGAGGTAGCGGCGTCGGCCGATACGACCGTCGTCCTCGAGGCACCCGAGATGGGCGACGAGGTCCAGGCGATCAAGGCCGGGCTGCTCGAGGTGGCCGACCTCGTCGTCGTGAACAAGGGCGATCGACCCGGCGCGCAGCGAACCGCTGCGCAGCTGCGGGCGATGCTCACGGCAGCCGCCCGCGTGGGCCAGGACCGATCGACGGCGCGCCACCACGGCGCGGCGATGGCCCAGGCGGCTCCGGCGCCCGAGGCCACCGAGCCCGTCGGGAACCCCGAGGCGTCACCGGATCGGCCGCGCCCGAAGCAGCCCCGCGTGCTGGTCACCACGGCCCTCACGGGCGACGGGGTCCCGGAGCTGCTCAAGGCGATCGACGAGCACGCCGGGAACGCAACGGTGACCGCGAGCGCCCGCGCCGCCCGGGCCGAATCGCAGGTCTGGGCCGTCCTCGGCGATCGGCTTCGCGCGCAGCTGGACCATGGCGACCGGCGCGCGGAGGCGGCGGCCGTCTTCGAGGCCGTCGCGGATCATCGCCTCGACCCGTTCGCCGCGGCCGACCAGCTCCTCGGCCTCCTCGAGGGATCCGGCTCGGCGAGCGCGGCGCGGTAGGCTTGCCGCGATGCCGATCCAGCGGGTCTTCGTCGCCGGCGCGGGGCTGATGGGCCACGGGATCGCCCAGGTCCACGCCGCGATCGGCAAGGACGTGACCCTCTACGAGCCGGAGCTGTCGCGGGCCCAGGCAGGGAAGGACCGCATTGCCGCCAACCTCGATCGGGCCGTCTCGAAGGGTCGGCTCGAACAGGGCGCTCGCGACGACACGCTCGGTCACATCGCCGCCACGGACGACCGGACGAAGGTCTGTGACGCGGAGCTCGTCATCGAGGCGGTCTTCGAGGACCTCGACGTCAAGCGCGAGCTGTGGCGGGAGCTCGACGAGCTCGCCCCGGAGGCGACGATCTTCGCCTCGAACACGAGCTCGATCTCGATCGACACCCTCGCCGGGGCCGTCTCGCCCGGCCGCAAGGGCCGCTTCGCGGGAATGCACTTCTTCAGCCCGGTCCCGGTCATGCCGCTCGTGGAGCTCGTGCTCGGCCACGCGACCACCACCGAGACCGAGAACGCGATCCGGGAGCTCGCCGCCGAGCTGGGCAAGGAGCTCATCGTCTCGGCCGATCGGCCGGGCTTTCTCGTGAACCGGATCCTCATGCCGTTCCTGGCCGAGGCCATGCGCGCGTTCGAGGAGGGGACCGGGACGATCGAGGACATCGACACGGGAGCGCGAATCGGGCTGAACCATCCGATGGGCCCGTTCGAGCTGGCCGACTTCATCGGCCTCGACGTCACCCTCAACGTCATGCGCGTCCAGGCCGAGGGCCTGGGCGCGGCATACATGGCCCCACCGAAGGTCCTCGTCGACCTCGTCGAAGCCGGACACCTGGGCCAGAAGACCGGGAAGGGCTTCTACACCTACCCCCGCGAGCCACGACCGAAGCGCTGACCCGGGCGATGGCCACGACGATCGAGGCGCCCGCTGGCGCAGGCGGGTTCACGACGGAGGAGCAGCTCCTCCGCGACACCGCCCGGGAGTTCGCGCAGCGCGAGATCGCCCCGACCGCGATCGCCCGGGACGAGGAAGAGCGCTTCGACCCGGCGATCTTCCGGGGCATGGCCGAGCTCGGCCTGGTCGGCGCGCCACTGCCCGAGCGCGTCGGCGGTGGCGGCTTCAGCTACCTCGGCTGGACGCTCGCGATGGAGGAGATCGGCGCGGCCGACATGGCGATGGCGGTCATGCTCTCGGTCCACGTCCTGTCGCAGCTGCCGGTCGTCCAGTTCGGGACCGATGAGCAGATCGGGCGCTGGCTGCCCGCGCTCGTCTCCGGCGTGGTGCTCGGTGCGTTCGGCCTGACCGAGCCCGGCGCCGGCAGCGACGCCGCGGCCCTCCGGACCCGCGCCACGGCGAGCGCGGACGGTTCGAGCTATCGCCTCGACGGCACGAAGATCTGGATCTCGAACGCGCCGTTCGCCGAGCGCTACCTCGTGTTCGCGACGGTCGACCCATCGAAGGGCTCCAAGGGCATCACGGCGTTCCTCGTCGAGAAGGACATGCCCGGATTCCGGTTCGGCGCGCACGAAAAGAAGATGGGCATCCGATCGGGCGTGACCGCGGAGCTGATCTTCGAGGGCGCCGAGGTGCCCGTCGCGAACCGCCTCGGCGAGGAGGGCGGCGGGTATCGGGTGGCGTTGTCGGCGCTCGCCTCGGGCCGGATCTCGATCGGCGCGGCGTGCGTCGGGATCGCCCGATCCGCGCTCGAGCAGGCCGCGGCCTACCTCCAGCAGCGGAAGGCCTTCGGGGCATCGCTCGCGGAGCAGCAGGGCCTCCGGTTCATGCTCGCCGAGATGGCCCGCGACGTTGCCGCGGCTCGAGCCCTGGTCCACGAGGCTGCCCGGGCGAAGGACCGCGGCGAGCCGATCGCCGAGCTGTCGTCGATGGCCAAGTGGACGGCATCGGACACGGCGATGAAGGTGGCGACGGACGCCGTTCAGCTCTTCGGAGGGAGCGGCTACTCCCGCGAGACCGGCATCGAACGCCTGATGCGCGACGCCAAGGGCGCCCAGATCTACGAGGGCACGAACCAGATCCAGCGCCTGATCGTCGCGGACGAGCTGCTGAGGCGGCTTCGAGCCTGATCGTCACCGGCTCGCGCAGCCACGCGTCGCAGGCCCGATGCGACGAGCCCAGGTCGTCATCCTCCTCGCGGCCGGTGTGGTGGCCCTGTCCGGGTGCGTCGCACAGGCACCGTCTTCGAGCATCGCTGCCGCACCGACGCCGGCTGGAAGCCTCGTCTCGTCCGAGCCGCTGCCGTCGCCCTCATGCGACGGGTCGAACGCGGCCCAGCTGTTCAACAGCGCCGTCCTGGAGCGCGAGAGCGCGGTCATCGCGGAGATCTACCTCACCATCACCGCCATCAGCCCGGCACCATCGGACC
>DASUHU010000323.1:0-3017 GCA_036273395.1 Candidatus Limnocylindrales bacterium | reverse complement strand
CGAGCCCGTCGCTCGTGACACCGCGCCAGCCCGGATCGCCGGCCATGAGCGCCGAGCGCGGGACCACGAGGACACGCTCCCCCGACGTCATGCCTCCTCGCCCTCGTCGCCACCGCCCTTCCGATCGCCGGTCAGCGCCCGGATGGCCTCGAGCTGCTCGCGGGCGCGCTCGAAGCGCTCCCGGAGGTCCGCATCGGGTGACTCGAGCGCGGCGATCCAGCCGTCGATGGCGCCTCGCAGCTCGCGCAAGCGGGGCAGGATCGCGTTGCGGTTCGTCGCGGCGATCCCGGCGCCCATCGCCGCGCTCCCGCCCGCGAGCCGGGTCGCGCTCCGCCAGCCGGACGCGGCGAGCCGCGCGGCAATCGGATCGGCCAGCAGCTCCGCGCCGACGGCCTCCACGAGCGCCACGGAGGAAAGCAGCGGCACGTGGCTGACGGCCGCCACTGCGGCGTCGTGGGCCGTCGCGGACAGGCGGATCGGCTCGGCGCCCATCGCCCGGACGGTCGTCTCGACCGCATCGAGATCCTCGGGCCGGGCCCCGTCCGGACAGAGCACCCACGACCGGCCGGCGAACAGCGTCGCGCTCGCGCCGTGGAAACCGCGCGCGGTCCGTCCGGCCATCGGATGCCCGCCGACGAACCGGATCTCCGACGCGCGGGCCTGCTCGATGATCGCGGCCTTCGTGCTGCCGACGTCGGTCACCACCGCCCCGGGATGGGTGTGGGCCCAGGGGCCGGCCATCGCGCCGAGCGCCTGGACGATCGCCGCGGGCGGACCGGCGAGCACCACCAGCTGGGCATCCTTGGTGGCCGCGACGGCGTCGTGGGCGACGCCGTCGAGCACGCCGCTGGTTCGAGCCTGGCGGGTGCCCTCCTGCGACGGCGACCAGGCGGTCATGTGCAGGTGCTGGCCGGCGGCCGCGCCGGCATAGCGCTCCCAGCCGCGCAGGGCGAGAGCCATCGAGCCGCCGATGAGCCCGAAGCCGATGAACGCGATGCGTTCGAACGGGAGGTGCCGAACCGGACCGTCAGGCATCGATCGCCGGGTCCTCGCCCTCTGGCGGCTCTGCGGCGACCCCCACCTGGGTTCGTGGTCCCGCGTACGTTCGGGGCCACTGCGACTCGAGGCTCCGGCCGCAGCGAGGACAGCGGCGCTCCTCGACCACCAGCGGATCGAGCGGCGCTTCGGTGTCGACCACCCGCCCGCAGGTGCGGCACACGAAGATCACGATGCGCCACCGCGATCGGCGGCGGCCGAGCCGGCCAGGCGCGCTTCGTGGATCGGCTCGTACCAGGCCGGGCCACTGCCGAGGTGACTCCGGAACAGCACGATCCGGTCCGCGGAGAACGACCAGCGCTGGCCATCCGCGGCGGCCACGAGCGCGCGCGCCGCCTCGGCGCCCAGACGAAGGCCATCGGTCCGAGCCAGCGTCAGGTGCGCCGCGAACGGGCGGGCCTCGACGCCCCCCGTCGCCGCAGCGAGCCGCTCTGCGAGTCGGGCGAGCTGCTCCCCTCCCCGCTCGATGCCGAGCCACAGCGTCCGGGGCTGCCGCTCGTCCGGGAACGCGCCCGCCCCGGCGATCTCGACCTCGAACGGGGGCGTGTCGCTGGCGGCGGCGTCGGCAACGGCGGACAGCTGCGGTGCCAGGTCGAGCGACGTCGGCCCGAGGAACCGGAGCGTGAGGTGGAGGCTCTCGATCCGGACCCAGCGGATCCGGGCCTGGCCGTCCCCCACCGCCCCCTGGACGGCGTCGCGGATGGGGCGGATCGCCTCGCGGACCTCGTCCGGCAGGGGCACGGCGTAGAACAGCCGCGGCCGCGCCGGGTCCTCCGGCGCTGGCACGAAGCGGCCCCTGGGTCGGCCCGTCACGACCGCTCGATCGAGCGCTCCCGCCGGAAGGCGTCGCGATCCGCTTGGAGCACCTCGAGCGCCCGCTGCCGATCGCGCCAGCCCAGGACCTCGACGGTCTTGTCCTCGAGCAGCTTGTACGTCTCGAAGAAGTGCTCGATCTCGACCAATCGATGCGGCCGGATCTGCTCGAGCTCCTCGACGTGGGCCTGGTTCGGGTCACCCACCGCGACGCACAGGATCTTCACGTCCTGGCCCTTCTCGTCGCGCATCTCGAGCGCGCCCACGGGCCGGGCCCAGACATGCAGCCCCGGGAACGTCGGCTCGTCGATCACGAGCAGGGCATCGGTGTGGTCGCCGTCGTCGGCCCGGGTGTCCTCGACGAAGCCGTAGTCGAAGTTGTAGTAAACGGCCGACGAGAGGACCCGATCGAGCCGGAACACGCCGGCGCGCTCGTCCCACTCGTACTTGTTGCGCGACCCCCGCGGGATCTCGACCACGACCTCGATAACCTCGGGGAAGGCCTTCCGCGCGCGACTCATGCGCGGACGATAGCGCCGTTTTGGCAAGGCTCGAGTCGATAGATCCGCTCAGGAGCGCGATGGGATCAGCAGAGGGTCGCTCGTCCCGATCGAGGCTTACAGGCTGACACGGACCAGAAGGTTACCGGCAGCCAGCCAAGTAACTCCGACAGTGTCTGTCACGACAACCCCAGGCTGGATCATCGGAACGTTGTTCAATACTGGTCCCGCATGGGTGGCGACCGACCATCGCGGGATGTCGACTTCATCCGTCACCATTCCGTCTACGATGCGCACGATTCGTCCTTCGACGACGGCGGTGAGACCGCCGCGTGGATCAGGAGCAACAGCATCGGGAGCCGGAATCCCCGCCACAGCCTCGGTCCCACTGGGGGCGATCCACGCGGGACTCCCGGACCCGTCGCTAGCCAGCACTCGATCGCCGTCAGTCGTCAAGCGCCCGGCGGATGTGTCGATTGTGGTCATGGCTCCTGTCGGCGCCACTTGGAGAATGTCGTCAGTGGGATAGTCGGTGGCGATCAGAAGCGTGCCGTCGGGCAGCGAAGCAATGTCTCTTGCTCCCGCGATCGTCGATGAAGCCACCGCCATGGGCGCAAGCGAAAGAGTCGGACCAATCGCCGACAAGCT
>DASUHU010000322.1:0-5613 GCA_036273395.1 Candidatus Limnocylindrales bacterium | reverse complement strand
GGGCGCGCGCGCCATCTCTACGACTGCGAGGCCGTGGCGACCGGTCACTACGCGCGTCGGACCGTGGGTCCGGACGGCTCCGTGCGGCTGCGGCGGGCGGTCGACGAGAACAAGGACCAGACCTACTTCCTCTACGGGCTCCGACAGGACCAGCTCGCCGACGCGAGATTCCCGCTCGGCGACCTGACGAAGCCCGAGGTCCGGGCGATCGCCCGACGGCTCGGCCTCGCCACGGCGGACAAGGCCGAGAGCCAGGGCATCTGCTTCATCCCGGATCGCGACCTTCGGGGCGCGCTGCGGACGCGCGCGGGCTGGGAGCCGGAGCCGGGTCCGATCGTCGACGCGCGCGGCGAGCGGGTGGGGGAGCATGCCGGTGCCGCCGGTTACACCGTCGGCCAGCGCCAGGGCCTCGGCCTGGCCCTCGGCGAGCCACGCTACGTGTCCCGGGTCGATCCTCGAACGAACACGATCACGCTCGCCCGGCGCGAGGATCTCGAGACGACCTCGATCGTCATCGAGGATCTCCGACTCGTCGCGGGTCCCACGCCGGCCGGGCCGTTCCACGCAGAGGCGCGATTCCGCCATCGCGGCGCGCTCGTGCGCTCGACGGTCTCGCCCCTCGAGGACGCCCGCTGGCTCGTCCGCACCGAGGCGCCGGTATGGGCTGCCGCGCCCGGGCAGGCCGCGGTGCTCTACGACGGGGATCGGTGCCTGGGCGGCGGCCGGATCGTCGCGGCGTCCGAGACGCGCCCGACTGCCTCGACCTCGCCGGAGCCCGTGGTCGCCGGCGCGGCGGCATGAGCATCGGCCCGGCGATCGTCCTGGCCGCCGTGCTCGCCCTCATCCACGTCTCGATCTATGTCCTGATCCGCGGCCGCGTCGGCGCGCGGTTGCCGTTCGTCCTCGTCGCCGCGTTCCTCGGAGCCTGGGCCGGCGACGCGATCGCGTCGCGAGCGGGCCTCGACCCCGTCCGGATCGGCGACTTCCACGTCCTTGCCGCCTCCGGGCTGGCCTGGGCCGGCATCGCGTTCGTCGCCGTGATCGCGATCCTGGCGCCCGTCATGAGCGAGCGGACCGGTCGCGGGCCAGCCGGCACCGCCGTTGGGTCCTCGGCCGAGCGCACGGCACCGCAGTCGGCCGGTGACGCCCCTCGATGAGACGGGTCTCGTCCCGGCAGCCTCGGACGGCCGGCCGCCTCGAGCTCGGCAGCATCGTCGCAGGAGCCGAGGGCTCGTCGCGGTTCACCCAGGGCCTGATGCTCGGCGCGATGGTCGGCGCGGCGATCGCCGGCTCGACGCTCTGGGCCCGCATCCGGCGAGCCCGGCGGCAATCGCCACACGCCTCCTCGACGTCGGGCCGTCGCGCCACGGGCTGAGCCCGAGCAGCCCTCGGATACCATTCCGGCGATGCCGAGCCAGTCGTCCGAGCGCGATCCCCGGATCGCGTGGCTGCCCGCGGCCGAGATCCGGACCCGGTTCCTGGAGTTCTTCGCCGAGCGCGGCCACACGATCGTCCCGAGCGCGAGCCTCGTGCCCGCGGGCGACCAGACGCTGCTCTTCACGAACTCCGGGATGGTCCAGTTCAAAGACGTCCTGAGCGGTGCCGAGCAGCGCAGCTACACGCGGGCGGTCGACTACCAGCGCGTGCTCCGCGTGGCCGGCAAGCACAACGACTTCGAGGAGGTCGGGCGGACGCCCCGGCACCACACGTTCTTCGAGATGCTCGGGAACTGGAGCTTCGGCGATTACTTCAAGCGCGAGGCGATTCACTGGGCCTGGACGTTCCTGACCGAGGACCTCGGCATCCCGGCCGAGCGCCTTGCCGCGACGACCTACACGACCGATGACCTGGCGTTCGGGGTCTGGAAGGACGAGATCGGGCTGCCGGCCGATCGCCTGGTGCGCTGGGGCGACTTCCCGAACGGCGACGAGAAGAACTGGTGGCGGATGGCCGACATCGGGCCGTGCGGGCCGTGCTCGGAGATCCACTTCGATCGCGGCTCGCAGTTCAGCGAAGGCCCGGAGTGCGTGCCCGACCACTCGGAGCTGTGCCCGCGCTGGCTCGAGGTCTGGAACCTCGTGTTCATGGAGTTCGAGCTCCATCCCGATCGATCCCTGACGCCACTGCCCGCGCCGGGCGTCGACACGGGCATGGGCCTGGAGCGCGTGGCGAGCGTGGTCCAGCAGGTCCCGACGAACTACGACACGGACCTCTTCGCCCCGATCCACGAGCGGATGCGGGCGCTCCTGGGCCACGATCCCGAGGCGTTCGAGGAGCAGCGCTTCAGCTACCAGGTGATCGCCGACCACTCGCGCGCGGTGACGTTCCTCGTCGCCGACGGCGTGCTGCCCTCGAACGAGGGACGCGGCTACGTCTGCCGCCGAATCCTGCGGCGCGCGGTGCGGCACGGCCGGCTGCTCGGGCGGACCGAGCCGTTCCTCGCCGAGACGGCCAAGGTCGTGATCGACACGATGGCCGAGGCCTACCCCCACCTCCGCGAAGGGGAGCGGGACATCCTCGCGGCGATCTCGCGCGAGGAACGCCAGTTCATCCGAACGCTCGAGGCCGGCACGGACCTGCTCGAGGAGGCGCTCATCCCGCTGACCTCGAACGACCGCGTCGTCGGGCAGCGCGAGGACCAGCTGCCGGCCGATGCGCCGGTGCTCCCGGGCGAGACCGCGTTCCGATTGCACGACACGTACGGCTTCCCGATCGACCTGACGGTCGAGCTCGCGGCCGAGTACGGCGTCCGCGTCGACCGCGAGGGGTTCGAGGTCGCGCTCGCCGAGCAGCGCGAGCGCAGCCGCTCCGGCAAGAAGGCCGAGCTCCGGGCCCACGCCGAGTCCGCCTCGCTGTACCAGGGCCTGCTGGCTCGGGCCGGTGCCACCGAGTTCCTGGGCTACGACACGACGGCCGCGCCCGGTCGGATCGTCGCGATCATCCGCGACGGGCTGGAGTACGACGAGCTCCGGGCGAAGGGCGACGAGGAGCTCCGAACCCTCCCGGGAGCCGCCGCCGAGCTCGTGCTGGATCGCACGCCGTTCTACGCCGAGGGCGGCGGCCAGGTCGGGGACGCCGGCGTCCTCAAGGGCGAGGACGGGAGCGTCGTGTTCGAGGTCGAGGACACGCAGCGCGTGGCGGGCACGCAGACCGCGGGCCTGCTCGTCCACCGCGGGACGCTTCGAGGGCGGGTCAAGGTCGGCGACACCCTCACGGCCGAGGTCTTCCCGGAGCAGCGCGGCCACACGATGCGCAACCACACCGGCACGCACCTGCTCCATCGGGCGCTTCGGAACGTCGTCGGCGATCGGGCGAAGCAGGCCGGCTCGCTCGTGTCGCCGGACTACCTCCGGTTCGACTTCCCGTTCGATCGGGCGCTCTCCACGGACGAGAAGCGGGCGATCGAGGACGAGGTCCGGCGGATCGTGCGGGAGGATCGGCCGGTGACGGTCGAGTACCTGCCGCTCCAGGACGCGATCGATCGGGGCGCCGACGCGCTGTTCGACGAGAAGTACGGCGAGACGGTTCGGACCGTGCGGGTCCAGGACTACAGCTTCGAGCTGTGCGGCGGCACGCACTGCCGGGCGAGCGGCCAGGTCGGGAGCTTCGTGATCACCGGCGAGCGGAGCGTCGGCTCGGGGATGCGCCGGATCGAGGCCCTCACGGGCGCGGGCGCCGATGCGTACCTGCGCGGCCGTGCCGACGCCCTCGAGCGCGCGGCGAATCTCGCGGGAGCGACGACCGTCGACGCGCTCCCGGAACGGATCGCCGCTCTCCAGGACGAGCTCAAGGAGGCTCGCCGGAAGCTTCGCGCCGGCGGCGGCTCCTCCGGCACGGGCGTCCCCAAGCCGGGCGACCTTCGGGACAGGCTGGAACGGCTGGACGGCGTGTCGCTCGTCACGCTCGCCGCGCCGTTCGAGTCTTCCGACGCGATGAAGGGCTACGCGAAGGACCTGCGATCCGCGCTCGGTCCGAACGTCGTGGCGCTCGTTCTCGAGGCCGACGAGCCGCAGGTCTTCGTGACCGCGGACGAGGTCGCGGTCGGCAAGGGCCTGTCGGCGGGGGAGCTCGTGAAGCTCGCCGTCGCCAAGCTCGACGGCAAGGGCGGCGGGCGGCCCGAGATGGCCCAGGGCCGGGGCACGAAGCGCGACGGGGTGGGGGAGGCGATCGCCGCGATCCGGGCCGGTGCCCGGGAGGCGCTTGCCGGCCGGGGATGACCCTCCTGCGGCGGCTCTGGAGTCGGGACGGCGCCGAGGCGCTGACGGCCTGCACGTCCCTCGACGTCGGCACGGAGTTCGCGAAGGCCCTCGTCTTCGAGATCGGTGACGATCGGCGCGCGACCGTCCGAGGCGTCGGCAAGAAGCGCCAGGGCCTGGCCCACATGCAGTCGGGCACCGTGGCGGACATCTCGGCCGTCGTCGACAACTGCGCCGTCGCGCTCCAGGAAGCCGAGGAGATGGCCGGCTTCCGGCCGCAGCAGGTCGTCATCGGGATCGCCGGCGAGCTCGTGAAGGGCTTCACCACCGTCCATGACCAGCAGCGGCCCCGGCCCGAGCAGCCGATCACCGAGGCCGAGCTGGGCAAGCTCATCGAGGGCGTCCAGCGCGAGGCGATCCGTTCGGCCGAACGCTCGGTCACGTGGGAGACGGGCCTCTCCAGCGTCGAGGTCCGGCTCGTCCACGCGGCGGTCGTGGGCGCCTGGATCGACGGCTACGCGGTCACGAACCCGGTGGGGTTCCAGGGCCGCAACGTCCGGATCGCGATCTTCGACGCGTTCGCGCCGCTGGTCCATCTCGGCGCGCTCCAGAGTGTCGCCTCCAGGCTCGACCTCGAGCTCATCGCGATCGTCGCCGAGCCATACGCCGTGGCCCGGGTCCTCGATTCCGAGCAGGTTCGCCAGGGGGGCGCGCTGTTCGTCGACGTCGGCGGCGGCACGACCGACGTCGCCCTCGTGCGCCAGGGCGGGATCGAGGGGACGCGGATGTTCGCCCTCGGCGGACGGGCCTTCACGAAGTCGATCGCGGACCGGCTGGACCTGCCGTTCCCGCGGGCGGAGGCGCTCAAGGTCGACTACGCCCGGGGCATCGCCGGGGAGCGCGAGGACGCGGTCCGCCAGATCGTCGAGGACGACGTCGCGGTCTGGGCCGCGGGCGTCGAGCTGGTGATGGAGGAGCTCGGCGGCGGCGACCAGCTCCCCGGCCGGATCCACCTCTGTGGCGGCGGCTCGCGGCTGCCCGAGATCAAGGCCGCGCTCACGGCCGAGTCGTTCTGGAAGAACCTGCCGTTCGCCCGCCCGCCTGAGGTCACGATCCTCTCGCCGGACCAGATCGAGACCGTCCGCGACGCGACGAACCTGCTCGAGGACCAGCAGGACGTGACCCCCATGGGCCTGGCCTACCAGGCGATCGAGCTGGGGACGTCGGCGAGCGTCCTCGATGGCTCGCTCCGGAAGGTCGTCCGGAGCATGCGGCTGTGACCGACGCGACGAACGGGGCCGAGCGTCCCGCGCCGTCGATCGTCTACCTCGACGTCGACGACGAGATCACCTCGGCCGCCATGCGGCTTCGCACGATGACCGCGGAGCGCGTCGTGCTCGTGCTGCCATACGGCTCG
>DASUHU010000321.1:0-3048 GCA_036273395.1 Candidatus Limnocylindrales bacterium | reverse complement strand
CGAGTGACCCCGCGATGGCGCGGAACGTGACAGGGAGACCTCCGATGACTGATTCGATGAACGCTTCGATCGACTCGACGTCGATCCACCCGACCGCCCCGATCCTCGTCACCGGAGGCAGCGGCACGATCGGTCGCATGGTCGTCGCTCGACTTCGAGCCGCGGGCCGGACGGTGCGCGTGATGAGCCGGAATCCGCACGCCGCCGAGGGTATCGAGGTCATGACCGGCGACCTCTCGACGGGTGCGGGCGTCGCGGCCGCGCTCGAGGGCGTCGACGTCGTGATCCACCTCGCGGGGACCGCCAAGGGCGACGGCGAGAAGGCTCGCCGGCTCGTGGCCGCCGCCAAGGCGGCGGGCGCCGGATCGGCCCAGGTGCGCCACATCGTGTTCATCTCGGTGGTCGGCGCGGACCGGGTTCCCGTAACGAGCGCGATCGACCGGGCGATGTTCGGGTACTTCGCGGAGAAGCGCGCGGCCGAGGTCGCGATCGCCGAGTCGGGCATCCCCTGGAGCACGCTTCGGGCGACGCAGCTCTTCGAGCTGACGGCGATGACGTCCGAGGCGATGGAGAAGCTGCCGATCATCCCGATCCCGGCCGGCGTCCGGTTCCAGCCGCTCGCGGGCGAGGAGGTCGCGACGCGGCTCACCGAGCTGGCGCTCGGGTCGCCCACCAGGCTGGCCGAGGAGATGGCCGGTCCCGAGGTGTTCGATTGGGCCGATCTCGTGCGCTCGCACCTCGCGGCCTCGGGGCGGCGCCGCGCGATCGTCCGAGTGCCGACGGTCGGCGGCGCGGCCGCGGCCATCCGCGCCGGCGCGAATCTCGCTCCCGACCGCGCGGTCGGGCGACAGACATGGCCCGAGTTCCTGGCCGCGCGCTACCCGGACCGAGGTGTTCGCTCGGCGGTTCGAGGCGGTTGAACGATCCCTACGCGCTTGGGCGTCGGCCGATGAGCCAGCGTCACGATTCCGAGCCGAAGCAGCCGTCCGGAGTCGGGCGATGACTCAGAGTCAAGATTCCGAGCCGAAGCAGCGGTCGCGGAGTCGAGCGTTGACCCAGAGTCAAGATTCCGAGCCGAAGCAGCGGTCTGGAGTGGAGCGTTGACCCAGAGTCAAGATTCCGAGCCGAAGCAGCGGTCGCGGATCGCCGGGGCCGCTGCCAGGCCCCCAATCGAGCGGTTCGATGACTCTGGCTCAAGGAACGGCTGCGTTCCGGCCGGCCGAGGGCTCGGTCATCCGATTTCGGCCCAAAAATATTGCGCTGGAGTCATGGGTGGGACCTCGGACGCCCGCGAACGCTCGGACGCCCGCGACCGCTCGGACGCCCGCTACCGCTCGGACGCCCGCGACCGCTCGGACGCCCGCGACCCGTCGAATGTCCGCCGCCGCTCGTATCTGCTGAGCGCGCCTACTGGAGCCTCGCGCCGCAGTTCGGGCAGAACTTCGCCGAGAGGGCGACGGGCCGGCCGCAGTTGGCGCATCGCCGGCGCGCCGCGCTCCCCTGCCCCGGCCGGGCATCGAGCTTCGTGTAGTAGATGCCGGTGCCCGGGATGCCGTACGTGGTCCGGGTGCCGCGCGGCCCGAACGTCTTCGTGAAGCCGCGCGGGCCGAGCGAGAGGCTCGGTCCCGAGCGCGACAGGTTCACCCGGACGCCGGGAGCGATGCGGATCCGCCGGAAGAGGCGCCAGCCCATGTCGGCGACAGTCTGCGCCGCACGACCGCTGCGGCGCGGGCCGCCGTACCTGGTGGCCGTCGCGGCGCGAGATTCGGGTCTCGATCGAGACGGCTTCGCGAAGTGCGATCAGCCGCCGACCCTACCGGTTGCGGCGCTGGGCCCGCGGGCCGGACGCCTCGCGCCCGAGGTCATCGGTCGCCTGGATGTGGCCCTCCGCTTCGTGCTGGATCTGCAGGCGCCGTCAGCTCGCGGCCTCGGCGGCCTCGTCCTTGAAGACCACGCAGCAGTAGCCGGGTTCCGGAGCGAGCTCGGTCGTCAGGCCGGCATCGCCGAGGCCCTCGAGCACGCCCTCCGCCCAGGCGAGGTTCATGCCGCAGGTGAGATCACGATGGCTCGCGGAGAGGGCGTGGTAGGGGCAGTTCTGGAGCCGGATCGCCGGCGCGGCGCCGGCGTACGTGCCGGGCGCGGAGGCCGCTGCGGAGGCCGGTTCGGGGGCTCTCGGGGTCATCGCCACGCCAGCCGTGGAGGGTTCGTACCCGGCTTCACCGAGGGCCTCGACGAGGCTCTCGCGCAGGCGAGCGGGGCTGTGCGCACGACCCGCCCTGTAGCGCGCGTCTCGCCCGGCCGAGAGCCCGTGCCCGCGCGCGACATCGTCGACCGCGACCCGGACCTTCGAGAGGCCGATGTGGTCGAGCGCCTCGGCGAACGTCTCAGCGGCGCGCTCGTAGTCCCGAGCCGGGAGCGAGACGGCGACGTCGGCGTCCGCGCGCCGGTAGAGCTTGGCGGGGCGGCCCGCGCCCGGGCCGGTCCGACCCGTGAGCCGCCGGTACTCGACCTGGAGCAGGCCTGCCGCGGCGAGTCGATCGAGGTGGAACGCCGCGAGCTCGCGCCCGATCCCGAGCGCCGAGGCAGCTTCGTCCCGGCCCATCGGCTGGCGCCTCGACGTGACGAGCTCGTAGAGCGCGCGCCGCTTCGGCTCGTCGAGCAGGGCGATCGCGGCGACGGGATCGTGCGCGGACACCGCGCGATCGGCACGTTCGCGCGCGGCGTCCGTTCGCGTCAGCCTCCCGTCGGTCATGTGCTCACTCTATCAGCAGTGGGCGTTCATACAAGACTTGACGTCCTCGTCGGTGGCCTGTATCACTAGCGCCCACTACCGATACAGACGTCCCGCCCGAGCCGGTGGCGCAGGTAGTGGCAGCGCAGGGAGACCACCCGATGAGCCGCTCCGAGCCCGTTCGCCTCGCTCTCCGCAAGCTCTGGTCCGACCACGTCATCTGGACGCGCGACTACGTCGTCTCCGCGATCGCCGGCTCGCCCGACACGAACGCGGTGGCCGGGCGGCTGCTCCGGAACCAGGACGAGATCGGGGCC
>DASUHU010000320.1:0-3604 GCA_036273395.1 Candidatus Limnocylindrales bacterium | reverse complement strand
GGGGACTCGTACACGATCGGCACGTCGGTGACCGAGGGCGAGCGCTGGCCGAACCAGCTGGTCGCCCGGCTCGCCGCCGCGGCGCGCGCCGAGGGTGACCCGGCGCCCCTCGAGCTCATCGCGAATCTCGCCGTCAACGGCTTCACCACCGAGGACCTCATCGCCGTCGAGCTGCCGCGGCTCGCCGCCTTCCAGCCCGAGGTCGTGTCGCTCCAGATCGGGGTCAACGACATCATCCGGGGGATCGACGAATCCGGCTACCAGCACAACGTCCAGCGGATCCTCACCGCGGTCGCGGCGCTGGCCAGCGTGCGCCTGGTGTTCGGCGTCACCACGCCGGACTACACCGTGACGCCGGCCGGGGCCGACTACGGCGATCGCGATGTCATGGCCGCCGCGATCGCCCAGCGAAACGAGCGCTTCGCGGCGGAGCTCGAGCGCCGCGGGCTGCCCGTGGTCGACGTCCGGGCCGTGTCCCTCCTCGCCGCGGCCGATCGGAGCCTCGTCGCCCAGGACGGCCTCCACCCGAGCGGCGCCCAGTACGGGCTGTGGGTGGACCGGATCGCACCGGCCCTGCGGGCCGCGCTGCAGGCGACGCGCAGACGCTGATCGAGCCAGCGGGTCGATGGCTCGGCGACCCGCCGCGCCGCTACCATCGGAGCCCCGATGACCCTCGCGCCGAACGACTTCGTGCACCTCCACACGCACTCGGAGTTCAGCCTGCTCGACGGGCTCGCCCGGATCTCGGACCTGGTCGAGGATGCCGGTGCGAAGGGCTTCGAGAGCCTGGCCCTGACCGATCACGGCGCGCTCTACGGCGCGGTCGCGTTCCACCAGGCGGCCCGGGCGAAGGGCATCAAGCCGATCATCGGCGTCGAGACGTACGTCGCCCGGCGGTCGATGGCCGATCGGGAGGGCAAGGCCGACGCCCAGCCGTTCCACTTGATCCTGCTCGCGACCGATCTCGCCGGCTATCGCAACCTCTGCCGGCTCGTGACCGACGCCCACATCGACGGCTACTACTACAAGCCCCGGATCGACCGGGAGCACCTCGCCCGGCACAGCCAGGGCCTCGTGGGGCTATCGGCCTGCCTCAACGGCGAGGTGGCCCGCGCCCTGGAGGCCCAGGACTGGGATCTGGCCCGGAGCGTCGCCGGCGAGTACGGCGACATCTTCGGCAAGGACCGCTTCTTCCTGGAGCTCCAGGACCACGGCCTGCCCGAGCAGCGACGGCTGAACGAGGAGCTCCTCCGCCTGGGGCCGGAGCTCGGCCTGCCGCTCGTCGTCACGAACGACCTCCACTACGTCCGGCGCGAGCAGCACGAGGCCCACGACGTCCTGCTGTGCGTCGGCACCGGGAGCAATCTCGACACGCCCGGCCGGATGCGATTCGAGACCGAGGACTTCTACCTGAAGTCGACCGCCGAGATGGCGGCCCGCTTCCCCGACCAGACCGAGGCCCTGCTCAACACCCGCCGGATCGCCGAGATGTGCGACCTCGAGCTGCCCCTCGGCCAGCTTCGGATCCCGGTCTTCCCCGTGCCGGAGGGCGAGACCGTTGAGACGTGGCTCCGGAAGGAGTGCCAGCGCGGGCTCGCGCGGCGCTACGGCACCATCACCCCCGAGCTCCAGGGCCGGCTCGACTACGAGCTCGGCGTCATCACCGCGATGGGCTACGCCGGCTACTTCCTGATCGTCGCCGACTTCGTCCGATACGCCCGCGAGCAAGGGATCCAGACGACGTGCCGGGGCAGCGCGCCGGGCTCGATCGTGACGTACACGCTCGGGATCACCCCGGTCGACCCGATCGCGTACGACTTGCCGTTCGAGCGCTTCCTGAATCCCGATCGCGTGACGATGCCCGACATCGACGTCGACCTCCAGGACGACCGGCGCGACGAGGTCATCGCCTACGTCGCCCGCAAGTACGGCCAGGACCACGTCGCCCAGATCATCACCTTCGGCACGATGCTCGCCCGGGCGGCGATCCGCGACGTGGGCCGCGTGCTCGGGCACAGCTACGGCGACGTCGACCGGGTCGCGAAGGCCGTCCCGAACCAGCTCGGGATCAAGCTCGACGAGGCCCTCGAGATCAGCCCCCAGCTGCGCGAGCAGTACGAGGCCGAGCCCGGCGTCCACCGGATCATCGACTTCGCCCGCCAGCTCGAGGGCGTGGCCCGGAATGCCTCGACCCACGCCGCCGGGGTCGTCATCAGCGACGAGGCCCTGACCGAGCTCATGCCGCTCCAGAAGGCCACGAACTCCGACGCGCTGATGACCCAGTACGAGATGCACGCGATCGAGGCCCTGGGCCTCCTGAAGTTCGACTTCCTGGGCTTGTCGAACCTCACGATCCTCAAGAACGCGGTCGATCTCATCCGGGCCCACCGCGGCGTCGACATCGACCTCGACGCGATCCCGCTCGATGACCCTGCCACGTTCGAGCTCCTGGCGAGCGGCGAGACCACCGGCATCTTCCAGCTCGAGTCGGCCGGCATGCGGCGCTACGTCCGCGAGCTCCGGCCGACCTCCGTGTTCGACCTCGCGGCGATGGTCGCGCTGTACCGCCCCGGCCCGATGGACAACATCCCGGCCTACATCCGGCGGAAGCACGGCCAGGAGGCGGTGACGTACCTCCACCCGCTCCTGGAGCCATTCCTCGAGCGGACGTTCGGGATCTTCGTCTACCAGGAAGACATCATGGCCGCGGCGATCGCGCTCGGCGGGTTCACCGGCCCCGAGGCCGACACGCTCGGCTACGCGATCCGGAAGAAGAAGCGGGCCGTCCTCCAGGCCCAGAAGGAGAAGTTCGTCACCCGGGCCGCCGAGCGTGGCGTCCCGCCGGAGACCATCGACGCCGTCTTCAAGGCCTTCGAGCCGTTCGAGCGCTACGGCTTCAACAAGGCCCATGCGACCTGCTATGGCCTGATCGCGTACCAGACCGCGTACCTGAAGGCGAACTACACGGTCGACTTCATGACCGCGGTCCTCTCGGCCTTCCGCGACAACGAGGAGAAGGTCGCGGCCGCGGTCGCCGAGTGCCGGCGTCTCGGCATCGAGGTCCGGCCACCGGACGTCGCCGCCTCCGCCGTCGAGTTCACGGTCGAGGGTGACGCGATCCGGTTCGGGCTGCTCGCGGTCAAGAACGTCGGCCAGGGCGCGATCGAGTCGATCATCGCGGCCCGCGAGACCGACGGGTCGTTCAGGTCGCTGGCCGACTTCTGCACCCGGATCGACCTTCGCCTCGCGAACCGCAAGGTCCTCGAGTCGCTCGCGAAGGTCGGCGCGCTCAACGCCTTCGGGCATCCGGCCCAGATCCTCGAGGGCCTCGACGACGCGACGGCCGCGGCGCAGGCGACCCAGCGCGATCGCGTCACCGGCCAGACCTCGCTGTTCGAGATGGCGATGGACGACACCACGGTCCTCGAGCGGCCACTGCCCTCGACGCCCGAGGCGCCGGTCCGCGAGCGGCTCCGCTGGGAGAAGGAGCTCCTGGGGCTGTACTTGTCCGAGCACCCGATGGGCGAGATCGCGGACCGCATCGGGGAGTTCGTCACGGCCTCTTCGGGCGATCTCCGCGAGGAGGCGCTCGACGGCCAGCGAC
>DASUHU010000319.1:0-4746 GCA_036273395.1 Candidatus Limnocylindrales bacterium | reverse complement strand
GCGCCCGCAGCTCGACTCGTGGCAGCTTCGCAGTCCTCGCGGCGAGGGCATCGAGGCCGAGGCCGAGGCCAGGGGCGATCGCGCCGCCGACGAACGCCCCGTCCGCGGACAGGCAGTCGAAGGTCGTCGCGGTGCCGCAATCGATCACGATCCCCGGTCCACCGTCGAGCCGCGCCGCCGCGAGCGCGTTGACCAGCCGATCCGCTCCGACATCGGACGGCCGGTCGACCCGGATCGGGATCGGCACGGTCCCGGCGGAGGCGACCACGAGGTCGCGCTCGAGCCGCTGGGCCACGGCGGCGAGGGCGTCCGTCAGTCGCGGCACGACCGAGGCGCAGGCGATCGCGGACACGTCGGCGAGGACCGCCTCGTCCAGCCGGAGCAGGTCGGCCAGGCGGAGTTCCAGCTCATCGGGCGTCGCCGCGGGGTCCGTCGCGGTTCGGCGGGTCGCCACGAGGCGCCCGTTCCGGAACGACCCGACGGTCACGTTCGTGTTGCCGATGTCGATCGCGAGCAGCATTCGGCCGATCATACCCGCGGTCCGCCCGCCGACCGCGACCTTCGCCCCGGGGGCTTCCGAGGGCCGAGGGGCCGCGCTACCATCCCGCCGTCCCACCCTCGCCGAGTGCCCGGAGGAGGAGCCCCGTGCCCAGCCAGCCGCCGGCCAAGTTCTTCGTGAACCAGGGGGTGGTGAGCAGCCGCGAGGACATCCTCAATCTCCTGCGGCCGTTGCTGAAGCAGACCATCACGTACCGCTACCTCCGTGGGCGTGAGGTCGTGTCCCACGGTACGGGCTGGGTCGAGCGGATCGTGGTCGACCAGCCCGACGTCTCGACGTACTTCACCCCGATCGCGATCACGATCAACGTCGACTCGTTCGAGCACCTCGACTTCTCGACGCGGCCCGACCAGCTGCTCGTCTACACCCTCGTCCAGGGCGACGAGTCCGTCGTGGTCGAGTTCGCGCCGGGGGCCGATGAGGGAACGTCGCCGTTCGAGCCCCATCAGCTGGCGTTCGACACGTCGGGCTACGTCCAGATGGAGCTGACCGGCCTCGACGGCGGAGCCGCCCCGGCAGAGGGCTGACGCGGCTCGCCGTCGCCGCGGCGGCCGAGGACCGACGCCGCTCGGCGGGCGAGCGATGCCGGGGTCGCGCTGACGACGCGAAAACGCCTCGGGCCAGCGCTACCATCCCCGCCGTCGAAGGGGGCCGCGGACCGCGCCCGATCGGGCGCGGCGCGCCCGTCGGCTAGGAGGGGACGGTCCGAGTGAGCGCAGCAGTGGATGCCGCCGAGCGCCCCAGCGCCCCGAGCGGCGGCATGCTCGGCGAGTTCTTCAAGTTCGCCGAACGCGGCACGACCCTTGGCACCGAGACACGAGCCGGCCTGACCACGTTCATGGTCATGGCCTACATCATCTTCCTGAACGGCAACATCATCGCGGGACCGCTCGGACTCCAGAAGCCCGACGTCGCCGCGGCAACCGCCCTCATCGCGGGGATCATGACCATCGCGATGGGCGTCGTCGCGAACTACCCGTTCGCCCTGGCCGCCGGCCTCGGCATCAACGCCATCGTCGCCTTCAGCCTCGTCGCCGGGCAGGGTCTCGACGCGAAGGGCGCGATGGGCGTCATCGTCCTCGAGGGCGTGGCGATCACGATCCTCGTCCTGATCGGCCTCCGCGAGGCGATCATGAACGCCGTGCCGCTCGCGCTGAAGCGCTCGATCGGCGTCGGCATCGGCCTCTTCATCCTGTTCATCGGCTTCGCCAACGGTGGCCTCATCGTCTCCGGCTGCGCCCCGGATTCGAGCCAGCTCGGATTCTGCGACGGCACCCTCGTGACGCTGTCGTTCCCGACCTCGACCGGCCAGTTCGTGTTCCTGCTCGGCCTCGCGATCACGTTCATCCTGTACGCGCGCCGGATTCGGGCGGCGCTGATCATCAGCATCATCGTCACGACGATCATCGCGATCGTCACCGGCGTCCAGTCGGTCGACACGAGCCAGCTCGTCGCGACCCCGAGCTTCGGGACCCTCGGACTCGGCCTCCAGGATCCGTTCCAGGTCTTCTCGAAGCTGGGCGCGCTGACCGCGATCCTCACGATCTTCGCGATCATGCTCAGCGACTTCTTCGACACGATGGGCACCGTCACCGGCATCGCGGCCGAGGCGGGCCTGGCCAAGGAGGACGGCTCGGTGCCCGGCATCGGCCGCGTCCTCATGGTCGACAGCGTCGCCGCGATCGCCGGCGGCCTGGGCGGCGTGTCCTCGAACACGACCTACATCGAGAGCGCGGCGGGTGTGGCCGAAGGCGGGCGGACGGGTTTCGCGTCGGTCGTGACCGGCGTCCTGTTCCTGCTCGCGGTCTTCCTCTCGCCGATCGCCGGGCTCATCCCGAACCAGGCGACCGCTCCGGCCCTCGTGCTCGTCGGCTACCTGATGTTCACCCTCGTGAAGGACATCCCGGTGTCCGATCTCGAGGACGGCATCCCGGCCCTGCTGACGATCATCCTCATGCCGCTGACCTACGACATCACCGTCGGCATCGGCGCGGGATTCATCAGCTGGGTCCTGCTCAAGGTGGTCCGCGGCAAGCTCAGCGAGATCCACATCCTGGTCTGGCTCGTCGCGATCGCGTTCGTCGTGTACTTCGCGAACACCTGGCTGCAGACCGTCATCCACAGCTGAGTCGATCCGTCGATCGAAGCCGGACGGCCGGCGCCTCGCCGAGGCGCCGGCCGTTTCGATTCGCCCGCTACCATCGGCCGCGATGTTCGAGCGGACCACGTTGCCCGACGGGCCGCGCGTGATCAGCGCCCGCCTTCCCGGAGCCCGGTCCGTCTCGGTGGCGGCCTACGTCCTGGCCGGCTCCCGCTCCGAGGCGCCGGGCCAGGTCGGTGTGGCCCACTTCCTCGAGCACCTGACGTTCAAAGGCACGAGCCGCTACCCGACGACCCGCTCCCTGAGCGAGGCGATCGAGGGCGTCGGTGGCTCGTTCAACGCGGCGACCGACCGCGAGTCCACGGTCTACTGGGCGCGCGTGCCGCTGCGCGAGGCCACCCGGGCGATGGACGTCCTGGGCGAGCTGGTCTGCCGGCCGGAGCTGAGCGCCACGGAGATCGACCGCGAGCGGGACGTCATCATCGAGGAGATCCGGGGCTACCTCGACGACCCGGCCGAGTACTGCCAGATCCTCTTCCAGGAGGCGATGTTCGGGACCGGCGCGCTGGGGCGCGAGATCTGCGGCGCCGAGGCGGACATCCGGACGCTCGATCCGAACGCGATCCGGGCGTTCTGGTCCGCTGCCTATCGGCCGGCCAACGTCGTCGTCTCGGTCGCGGGCGACCTCGACCATGCCGGCGCGGTCGCGCTGGCCGGCGCGGCGTTCGGTCGGGGGAACGGCCATGCCGCGGCCTTCGACGCGGCGCCGACGCTGCCCGCCGGCGATCGGGTGCGGCTCGGCCGGCGCGAGACCTCGCAGGCCCAGCTCTGCGTCGGTGTCCCGGCCCTCCCGCGCGACCATCCCGACAGCTGGAGCCTCGCGATCCTCAACGCGGTGCTCGGGGACGGGATGAGCAGCCGCCTCTTCCTGTCGGTCGTCGACCGCGACGCGCTGGCCTATGACATCTCGTCGGGGATCGTGGAGTACGCCGATGCCGGGGCGCTGGTCGTGAGCGCCGGCGTCGATCCGGACCGGATCGATCGGGCCCTCGACGCCCTCCTCCTCGAGCTCGGGCGGCTCCGGACCGAGGCCGTGCCCGAGGCCGAGCTGGCCAAGGCCAAGGCCTACCTCGCGGGCGGGCTGGAGCTGCGGATGGAGGAGACGCGGCACCTCGCGTCCTGGGTCGGTGGCCAGGAGGCCCTCCACGAACGCGTTCTGACCCTGGACGAGGCCCTCGCCGAGGTCGAGGCGGTGACCGCGGCGGACGTCCATCGAGTCGCGAACGATCTCATCACGGAATCGGCGCTCCGCCTCGCGGCGGTCGCCCCGGGGAAGCATCTTCGGGGCCTCGAGCGGCGGCTTCGCCTGCCGGCGGCGGTGCCGGCGTGACGAGGGCTGCGATGTGACGAGGGTGCCGGCGTGACGAGGGTGGCGGCGTGACCTCGGCCCAGGAGCTCCCGATCGAGGGCGACGCGGCGGCCCGGACCCCGGATCCGACCGCGGACGTGCGCCTGGCCTGGCTCCACCTCCGGCTCGGGATGCTCGCGCCGGCTGCGGCCGAGCTCGAGGAGCTGCACCACCGCGGCGCGCTGGATCGGGACGGATTGGCCGCGCTCGCCGAGGTCCGCTGGCGCACCGGCGACCTCGATGGCGCGGGCGAGGCCGCCCGGGCGCATCGGGCGGCCGGTGGCGTCGAGCCGATCGCGACGGTTGTCGCGGCCGAAGCCGCGGCCGCCGCGGGCGACGTGGCGACGGCGCGCCAGCTCGTCGACGGGCTCCGCCGGCTCGATGCCGCGACCCTCGACGCGCTGTTTGCGGGCATGCCTCGCAAGGCCAGCTGGCCCGCGGCACCGAGCGAGCCGGCCCCGGCCTCGAGCCCGGCGACGGGGAGCTCCGGCCCGGCGACGGCGGCGGCACCGGGCGCCGGGCTCGGCCTCGGTGGCGCGGGGACCGCTGCCATGACCGGACCGGGACCGACCAACGCGACTCGCTCCGTGCCAGGTCCCTCCGAGGTCATGGCCTCGACACCGGAGCTCTGGCCGGCCGGCGCGGGGCCCGAGCCGGAAGGAGCGTCGACGGGAGCCG
>DASUHU010000318.1:0-12493 GCA_036273395.1 Candidatus Limnocylindrales bacterium | reverse complement strand
TGGCGGGTCTTCCGAGCGGCCGGGCGGCGGCTCCCCGCGTCGATGCGCGACTCGATGTTCGGGCTCTATGGTCCGGGCGCGGCGATCCTCCTGCTGGCGGTCTGGCTGGCCCTCCTGATCCTCGGCTTCGGGTTCGTCCTGTTCGCCCTCCGGGACGAGGTGATGCCTTCACTGCCGGACCTGCCGAGCGCGGTCTACTTCGCGGCGAGCTCGGTGCTGACGCTCGGCTACGGCGACTTCGTGCCGGATGGTGAGCTGACGCGGGTCCTTGTCGTGCTCGCGGCGGCCGGCGGCCTCGGCGCGGTCGCCCTCGTCGTGACGTTCCTGTTCTCGCTGTACGGCTCCTACCAGCGGCGCGAGGTCGCGGTCGTGAGCCTCCAGGCGACCGCGGGAGCGCCCGCGTCGGCCGTCTCGCTGCTGGAGGCGTATGCCGAGCTGGACATCGTCGACCGGCTCGAGCCGCTGTTCCACGATTGGGTGCTGTGGTCGGCGGAGGTCCTCGATTCGCACGTCGCCTACCCGCTGCTGGGCTTTTTCCGTTCGAGCCACGACAACCTGTCCTGGATCGGGTCGCTCGGGGCGGTCCTCGACGCGGCCAGCCTGGTCGTGACGACGATCGACGGCCTCCCGCGGGGCGACGCCGAGCTCGTCCGCCGCGTCGGCTCGCATCTCGTGGAGGATCTCCACAATCTCGGGTTCGCCGAGGGCGGCGGGAGCTGGCTCGGGCGCGAGGAGTTCGAGGCAGCCTGCGACCGGCTCGAGGGTGCCGGCTACCGGCTCGTGGACCGGTCGATGGCTTGGGGTCGCTTCGAGGCCGCCCGCCTGGCCTACGCGCCGCGGCTCGAGTCGATGGCGAACTACTGGGCCGTCTCGGCCACCTCCTGGCTCGGCACGGGCGGGATCCCGCGCTCGGCGGTCCACCGCGAGCCCGAGGAGGCGCCCATCTACGTCTGATCGGCCCGGCTGGTCGGACTTGCAACCGGGCTGCAACTCGCGTTCGTCCGTCGCGACGTGGCCGCACTGCTCGCGGATCCACGCTGGGCAGGCATGGCAATGGCGGTACCGACCACGGGGTCCGGGCCGCGCCGCCCCACGGGCCGCATCGCCGACGGACTGCCCAGCCCGACGATCGACCGACTGACGGCGACCGCGTTCACGATCCCGACCGACGCTCCGGAGTCCGACGGCACGTTCGCCTGGGATCGGACGACCATCGTGGTCGTCCAGATCACCTCCGGCGACACGACCGGCCTCGGCTACAGCTACGCCGACGTCAACGCCGCCCGGCTCGCGACCGAGGTGCTCGCACCGAGGGTCCTCGGCCGGCCGGCGATGGACGTCCCCGGGGCCTGGTCGGCGATGGTCGGCGAGGTCCGGAACCTCGGACGGCCCGGCCTCGCCGCGACGGCGATCTCGGCGGTCGACAACGCGCTCTGGGACCTCAAGGCTCGGCTGCTCGGCCTGTCGATGGCCGATCTCCTCGGGACCGCGCGGGACGCAATCGCCGGATACGGCAGCGGCGGCTTCTGCTCCTACGACGACGCCCGCCTCGCGGGCCAGCTCGGTGGCTGGGCGGAGGTCGGCTTCCGGCGGGTGAAGGTGAAGGTCGGGCGCGAGCCGGAGCGGGATCCGCATCGGCTGGACGTGGCGCGGCGCGCCATCGGCGACGAGGTCGAGCTGTTCGTCGACGCCAACGGCGCCCACGACCGGCCCTCGGCCCTCCTGGCCGCGAAGCAGTTCGGCGAGCGCGACGTCCGCTGGTTCGAGGAGCCGGTCTCCTCGGACGACCTGCCCGGGCTGCGGCTCATCCGCGATCGGGCGCCGGCGGGGATGGCGATCGCCGCGGGCGAGTACGGCTGGGACCTCGATGACTTCCGGGGTCTCCTCGGGGCCGGCGCCGTGGACATCCTCCAGGCCGACGCGACGCGCTGCCTCGGGACGACCGGGTTCCTCGCCGCGGCGGCGCTGTGCGAGGCCCATCACACACCCCTCTCGGCGCACTGCGCGCCGTCGCTCCACGTCTCGCTGACCTGCGCGGTCCGGCCCGCGATCCACCTCGAGTGGTTCCACGATCATGTCCGGATCGAGCACCTCCTCTTCGAGGGCTCGCCGCGACCGCACGACGGGTTCCTGGCCCCGGATCGGGGCCGGCCGGGGTTCGGGCTGGAGCTCCGCGAGGCGGACGCCGAGCCGTACCTGACGTGGCGGGGCGACGCGGCGTGACCGCCACCTGGGAGGCTCCCTTCGTCGAGGTCGAGCCGCGAGCCAAGGGCATCGAGCGGCGCTCCCAGAGAGCCGGCGGCGGCGCACGTCCCGAGGGTCGAGGCTCGAACCCCGACCTGCCGTCGGACGTCGAGCGCCTCGCGATCGACCTCCTCAACGCGGTCCGGGGCGAGGTCCGCTTCGACGCGGGCAGCCGGGCGCTCTACGCGACGGACGCCTCGAACTACCGCCAGGTCCCGATCGGGGTCGTCGTGCCCCGCGACGACGCGGACGTCGTCGGGACCATCGAGGTCTGCCGCGCCCACGGCGTCCCGATCGTCTCGCGCGGCGGCGGGACGAGCCTCGCCGGGCAGACCTGCAACGTCGCGGTGGTGATGGACCACAGCAAGTACAACAACCAGCTGCTGGAGCTGAACGCCGACGCGGGCTGGGCGCGGGTCCGGCCCGGGATCGTGCTCGACGAGCTGCGCGACGCCGCCGAACGCCACCACCTCACCTATGGCCCCGATCCCGCCACGCACGACCACTGCACGTTGGGCGGGATGATCGGCAACAACTCGTGCGGCGTGCACTCGGTGATGGCCGGCAAGACCGACGCCAACGTCCTGGAGCTCGAGGTCGTCACGTACCGCGGCGCGCGCTTCCGGGTCGGGCCGACCGGTGACGACGAGCTGATCCGGATCTGCGCCGAGGCCGGCCAGCGGGGCGACATCTACCGCGCGATGCGTGCCATCCGCGACGAGCACGCGAGCGAGATCCGGGAGCGATTCCCCGACATCCCACGGCGGGTCTCCGGCTACAACCTGCCATACCTGCTGTCCGACCACGGCTTCGACGTCGCGAAGGCCCTCGTCGGCTCCGAGTCGACGCTCATGACGGTCCTCGAAGCCAAGGTCCGCCTCGTCCCGAGCCCGCCCGGCCGGACCCTCGTGGTCGTCGGCTATCCGGACGTCTACGCGGCCGCGGACGACGTCCCGAACGTCATCGACTCCGGCTGCATCGCCTGCGAGGGCATGGACGAGAAGCTCGTGCGCGACGTCCGCGCGCGGGGCATCCACCCCGATGCGCTGCAGCTCCTGCCCGACGGCCACGGCTTCCTGCTCGTCGAGTTCGGAGGTGCTGATCGCCGCGAGTCCGACGAGCGCGCCCGGGCCTTCGTCGCGGCGGTTCGCCGCCGGCGGTCCGACGCCCGCCCGAAGCTGTACGACGACCCGGGCGACGAGGCGAAGCTGTGGAAGGTCCGGGAGTCGGGTCTCGGGGCAACCGCGATGGTCCCCGGCAAGCCGACCAGCGGGCCGGGCTGGGAGGACTCGGCCGTCCCGCCGGAGAAGCTCGGCGACTACCTCCGCGCGATCCGGACGCTGTGGGATCGCTACGGGCTCGACGCCGACATGTACGGCCACTTCGGGCAGGGCGTCCTGCACTGCCGGATCGACTTCGACCTGATCACCCCCGCCGGCGTCGCCGCGTTCCGTCGCTACATGACCGATGCCTCCGAGCTCGTCGTCTCGATGGGCGGCTCGCTGTCGGGCGAGCACGGCGACGGCCAGGCCCGCGGCGAGGTCCTGCCGATCATGTTCGGCGACCGGCTGATCAAGGCCTTCGAGGACCTCAAGGACGCGTGGGACCCGGACGGCCGGATGAACCCCGGCAAGCTCGTCCGGCCGAACCCGATCCTGTCCGACCTCCGGCTGGGCACGGACTACGCCCCGCCGAAGCCGCGGACGTGGTTCCGCTTCCCGGACGACGAGGGCTCGCTCGGGCACGCCGCGTTCCGATGCGTGGGCGTCGGCGAGTGCCGCCGCCACGACGACGGCGTCATGTGCCCCAGCTACATGGTCACTCGCGAGGAGAAGCACTCGACCCGCGGCCGGGCGCACCTGTTGTTCGAGCTCATGAATGGCGGCGAGCTCGAGGGCGGCTGGCGCAACGAGGAGGTCGAGGAGGCGCTCGACCTGTGCCTGGCCTGCAAGGGCTGCAAGGGCGAGTGCCCGGTCAACGTCGACATGGCCACGCTCAAGGCCGAGTTCCGGGCGCATCACTACGCCGGCCGGCTGCGGCCCCGCGCGGCCTACACGATGGGCCTCATCCACTGGTGGGCCAAGATCGCGGCCCGGGCCCCGAGGCTCGTCAACGCGGCGGCTCGGGCTCCCGTGCTGGCTTCGCTCGGCAAACGGCTCGGCGGGATCGCCGATGAGCGCGCCATCCCGAGCTTCGCCGACGAGACGTTCCGGAGCTGGTGGCGTCGACGCGGCGGTGCCACCACCGGACGCGGGGCGTCGCGAGGCTCGATGACGCCGCGGCCGCCGGACCAAGCGCCGTTCGAGCCGCAGGAGCCGGCCGGACGGCGGGTGATCCTGTGGGTCGACACGTTCAACGACCACTTCCATCCCGATGTCGCGCGGGCCGCGGTCGAGGTCCTCGAGGACGCCGGCTGCCAGGTGGTGGTCCCAGAGCGCACGCTGTGCTGTGGCAGGCCGCTCTACGACTGGGGCTTCCTCGGCCAGGCGAAGCGGCTCCTCGAGCACGTCCTGACCGACCTCCGCGACGATATTCGCGCCGGCACCCCGATCGTCGGGCTGGAGCCATCGTGCGTCTCGGTCTTCCGCGACGAGGCCCCGAACCTGCTGTACGGCCACGCCGACGCCCGCCGCATCGCGGCCCAGACCCAGACCCTGACCGAGTACCTCGCGTCGACCGGCTATCGACCGCCACGGCTCGACGGACAGGCGCTCGTCCACGGCCACTGCCACCACCGCTCGGTGCTCGACTTCGACTCGGAGCTGGACCTGCTGCGCGCCACGGGGCTCGAGCTCGAGTCACCGGAGACCGGCTGCTGCGGGATGGCCGGCGCGTTCGGCTTCGAGCGTTCGGGCGACCACTACGCCGTCTCGATGGCCGCCGGGGAGCGGGTGCTCCTGCCGGCCGTCCGTGCCGCGCCCGAGGCGACCTACGTCGTCACCGGCGGCTTCAGCTGCCGCGAGCAGATCGAGCAGGCGACCGATCGCACCGTGCTGCACCCGGCCCAGCTCCTGGCGCTGGCGATCGAGCGCGAAGGCGAGGGCCCCGCTCGCGAGCGCCGTCGGAGCGCGCGACGCACGCCCGGAAACGTCGCGCGGCAGCCGAAGGACCCAGCCCGCCGGCCCGGTGCCCACACGGGCGTGAGCGCATGACCCAGCCCACCACGACCCACCGCGTCGCCGAGACCCATCGCTCCGCGCCACCCCACCACCCAGGAGGCTCCCAATGACCAGGACCGCAGCCGACGTGCTCATCGAGACACTGATCGACTGGGGCGTCGACACCGTCTTCGGCATCCCCGGCGATGGCATCAACGGGATCATGGAGGCCCTTCGGACGCACCAGGATCGGATCCGGTTCGTCCAGGTCCGGCACGAGGAGTCCGCGGCCTTCGCCGCGACCTCGTACGCCAAGTTCACCGGGCGGCTCGGCGTGTGCCTCGCGACATCCGGTCCCGGCGGCCTGCACCTGACGAACGGCCTGTACGACGCAAAGCTCGACGGCGCGCCGGTCCTCGCGATCACCGGCGAGCACTACAGCGACCTGATCGATACGAAGCAGCAGCAGGACATCGACCTGACCCGGGTCTTCGAGGACGTCACCGTCTACAACACCCTGATCATGAATGCGGCCCACGTCGCGAACGTGGTGCCACTGGCCTGCCGAACCGCCCTCGCGCGCCGCGGCGTGGCCCACATCTGCTTCCCGACCGATCTCCAGGACCTCGACGCCGGCGATGGACCGCGGGCCAAGGACGACGTGCCGGGCCACACCAGCGACGTCTATGCCACGCGGGCCGCGCTGCCGCCGGAGGACGACGTCCGCCGTGGTGCGGCGATCCTCAACGCCGGCTCGAAGGTCGCGATCCTCGCCGGACGTGGCGCGATCGGCGCGGCCGACGAGCTGGAGCGGGTCGCGGACCTCCTCGCCGCCCCGATCGTCAAGCCCCTCCTGGGCAAGGGCGCGGTCCCCGACGACAGCCCGTTCACGACCGGCGGCATCGGCCTCCTCGGGACCGAGCCGTCGGAGGACGCGCTCAGCGACTGCGACACCCTCCTCATCGTCGGAAGCTCCTTTCCGTACATCGCCTTCTACCCCAAGCCCGATCAGGCCCGCGGCGTGCAGATCGACCTCGACCCGACGCGAGTCGGGCTCCGGTTCCCCGTCGAGGTCGGCCTGGTGGGCGACGCGCGTCGCTCGCTCGAGGTCCTGATCCCGCTCCTGGAGCGCAAGCCCGATCGTGCCTTCCTCGAGCACGCCCAGGATGGGATGCGCAAGTGGTGGGCCCTGATGGACGAGCGGGCGGCACGAACGGACGTGCCGATGAAGCCGCAGGTCGCGGTGGCGGCCGTCAACCGCCATCTCCGCGACGACGCCATCGTCGTCTCCGATTCGGGGACCATCACGACCTGGTTCGCCCGCCACATCCGGGCCCGGCGGGGCCAGCTGTTGTCCCTGTCGGGCAACCTCGCGACCATGGCCTGCGGCCTGCCCTACGCCATCGGCGCGCAGGTCGCGCATCCCGACCGGCAGGTGGTCGCCATCGTCGGCGACGGCGGCTTCAGCATGCTGATGGCCGACTTCGTGACCGCCGTGAAATACGAGCTCCCGATCAAGGTCGTCGTCATCAAGAACAACGCCCTCGGCCAGATCAAGTGGGAGCAGATGGTCTTCCTGGGCAATCCCGAGTTCGGCGTCGAGCTGGCGCCGATCGATTTCGCCGCGTTCGCCCGAGCGTGCGGCGGCCAGGGCGTCTCGATCGACGACCCGCGGGCATGCGACGAGGCGATGGCCGAGGCGATGGCGCTGCCGGGACCGGTGCTCATCGAGGCTGTCGTCGACCCTCTCGAGGCGCCGATGCCGGCCCGGATCACGAAGGACCAGGCGATCAAGTTCGCCGAATCGCTGCTGCGCGGCGAGCCGCAGCGGCTCGAGATCGCGGGTACCGCGATCTCGGACAAGATCCGGGAGATGGTGTGAGCGGAGCCAGCGGGTCCCGGCGCGCGCGGGTGGCCGGCGAATGACGCAAGACGATCGAGCGCCGGCCGCGTCCGGCGGATCGGACCCAGCCACGTCGGGCGCGAAGGCAGGGCGGACCGTGGCGACGTCCGACGACGAGGCCCGCCGCAGCTCGGCCGGCGCGCGGCACCAGGCGCCGACGGGCAGCTCGGATGGGACCGAGCCTCGCGGCGGCGACGCCCGAGAATCGGGCGGCGACGCGGACGGCCACGGCCGAGACCAGCCCATCGCCAGCGGCAAGGTCAGCCAGCCCCAGCGCAAGGCCCAGGTCCTCACGAGCCATGCGGCCTCCGGCGTCCGGTCGATCGCCGACGCGATCGTCATCAAGGACGCCGAGCCGTTCTTCCTGTGCCCGCCGGATGGCCAGATCTCGGTCTCGCAGGATCACGGTTTCGGGATCTACCACCACGACACCCGCTTCCTGAGCGGCTACGAGCTGCGGCTCGCGGACGCGACCGCGAACGCTCTCGCCGCGACCGCGGTCGCGGGCAACCATGCGATCCTCGAGCTGACCACGCCCGACCTGGATCTCGGCAACGGCCGGAAGCTCGGCAAGGAGCAGCTCGCGATCCGCTGGAGCCGCCGGCTGGACGCGGCCAAGACCTCCCTCCGCGACGAGATCTCGATCCGGAGCTACGCCACCGAGAAGGCTCGCCTCAAGCTGAGCCTCCGGTTCCGTGCCGGCTTCCAGGACGTCTTCGACGTCCGAGGCCTTCTCCAGGAACGGCCGGGGACCCTCCACCAGCCCCGCTGGGACGGTGATCGACTGGTCTTCGCCTACGACGGCAAGGACGGCGTGACCCGAAGCGTGACGGTGTCGTTCGATGTCCGGCCGCGGCACGACGACGGCCCGGGCTGCGACGTGTGGCTCGAGGTGCCGCCGCGGGGCGAGTCGAAACTGACGGTGACCGTCGAGCTCGGCGAGCGGCTCCAGCCGGGCGCCGCCCCGATCGAGCATCGGACTCCGAAGCGGAGCGAGGCCAGCCAGAGCCAGCGGGACAGCCGGGCCGCCGAGCGTCCGGGCTCCTCCGACGGCGGATGGCCGACCTCGGTCCGGACGGACAGCATCTCGCTGGAGGCCGTCCTGGCTCGCTCGCTCGACGACCTCCTGACGCTCCGGGGCGAGCTCGACGGCCAGCGCTACTACGCCGCCGGGGTCCCGTGGTTCTCGACGTTGTTCGGGCGCGACTCGCTGATCTCGGCGTACCAGACCCTGGCCTTCGAGCCCCGGATCGCCGGCGAGACGCTGCGGCTCCTCGCCGGGCGCCAGGGAACCACGGACGACGACTTCCGGGACGAGCAGCCGGGCAAGATCCTCCACGAGCTGCGGATCGGCGAGCTGGCGCGGCTCCACGAGATCCCCCACACGCCGTACTACGGTTCGATCGACGCGACGCCGCTGTTCCTCGTCGTGCTGGCGAGGCACGCCGCGTGGACGGGCGACCTCGGCCTGTTCCGGGACCTGCGCTCGAACGTCGACCGGGCCCTGGCCTGGATCGATGGCGCGAGCGACTCGGGGGGCGGCTACCTCGCCTACGAATCCGAGATCGACCACGGCCTCGTCAACCAGGGCTGGAAGGACTCGGGCAACGCGATCGTGACCGCCGACGGGAATCTCGCTCACCCGCCGATCGCCCTCGCCGAGGTCCAGGGCTACGTCTACGCGGCGAAGCGCGAGATCGCCGAGCTGTTCGAGCGCGACGGCGACACCGACCGCGCGACGCAGCTGCGCTCCCAGGCCGACGACCTCCAGCGCCGCTTCGAACGCGACTTCTGGTCCGACGACCTCGGCTGCTACGTCCTGGCCCTCGAGGCGGACAACAAGCCGTGCGCCGTCGTGGCCTCCAACGCCGGTCAGGTGCTGTGGTCGGGCATCGCCGGCCAGGACCACGCCGCGAAGGTCGCGCAGCGGCTCCTCGGCGACGACGCGTTCGGCGGCTGGGGCATCCGGACACTGAGCACCGGGGCCGTGGCCTACAACCCGATCGCGTACCACCTCGGAACGGTCTGGCCGCACGACAACGGGCTGATCGCGGAGGGCTTCCGGCGCTACGACCTCGACGACGAGGCCGAGCGCGTCTTCAGCGCCCTCGTCGAGGCATCGACCGACTTCCCCCAGCAGCGGCTCCCGGAGTGCTACGCGGGCTATGCCCGGGAGGAGTTCGGGATCCCGGTCCGGTATCCGATCGCCTGTCATCCCCAGGCCTGGGCGGCGGGCGCCGTGCCTCACCTCCTGACCGCGACGCTGGGCCTCGTGCCGGAGGCCTTCGACCGACGCCTCCGGATCGAGCGGCCACGGCTGCCGCACTTCGCCCGTCATCTCGAGATCCGAGACCTGGCGGTCGGCGACGCGAAAGTCGATCTGGTGTTCGATCGAACGGAGCACGAGACGACCGCCCGCGTCGACCGGGTCGAGGGCGAGCTCGACGTCCGGATCGAGGCATGACGCGCTCGCTCGCGCCCGTCCTCGTGGCCCTGGCCCTGATCGGGTTCGCGATCGCGGCCTATCTCACGGCCTATCAGCTCGGGATCGTCGCATCGGTCTGGGATCCGCTGTTCGGGCGCGGCTCGGAGGAGGTCCTGACCTCGCCGATCGCGAGACTGCTGCCGATCCCTGACGCGTCGCTCGGGGCCGTCGTGTATGCCGTCGATGCCGTGCTCGCGATCGCGATCGGGCTCCGGTTCGGTCCGCGCCGCGGGCTGAGGCTCGCGCTCGCGGTCCTCGCGATCGCCGGTGCCCTCGCCGGTCTCGGGCTCGTCGCGCTGCAGGCGCTCGTGGTGGGCGCGTGGTGCTCCCTGTGCCTCGCCTCGGCGGCGATCTCGATCCTGCTCGCGGCAGGCGCCGTGGCCGAGGCCCGGCACGCCGGCGAGGAGGCCCGCGGCACCGTGGCGGAAGCTGCCCGCGCCGCGGATGCGCGCGGATCCGACCACTCCCCTTCGAACCGCTATCAGGAGGCACATCGATGATCGTCGTCATCACCGGCGCCTCGGCCGGGATCGGCCGGGCCACCGCTCGAGCGTTCGCCGGCGACGGCTGGGACGTGGCCCTCCTGGCCCGCGGCGATGCCGGCCTCGAGGCCGCGGCCAACGAGGTTCGCGACACCGGGCGGCGGGCCCTGCCGATCGAGGTCGACGTCGCCGACGCAGCAGCGGTCGAGGCGGCCGCGGAGCGCGTGGAGCGCGAGCTCGGTCCGATCGATGTCTGGGTCAACGACGCGATGGAGTCGGTCTTTGCGCCCGCGGACCAGATCACCGCCGACGAATACCGCCGGGTCACCGAGGTCAACTATCTCGGGTTCGTCCACGGGACCCTCGCGGCGCTCCGCCGGATGAAGCCCCGGGACCGGGGCGTCATCGTCGAGGTCGGGTCGGCCCTGGCCTACCGCTCGATCCCGCTCCAGGCCGCGTACTGCGCCTCGAAGCACGCGATCGTCGGGTTCATCGACTCGATCCGCTGTGAGCTGAGCCACGACCACAGCCGCGTGAAGATCACCGCGGTCCACATGCCCGCGGTCAACACGCCCCAGTTCGGCTGGGTCCGGAGCCGCCTCCCGAACAAGGCCCAGCCCGTGCCCCCGATCTTCGAGCCGGAGGTGGCGGCGAAGGCGATCCTGTTCTCCGCGAAGCACCCTCGCCGGGAGCTGCTCGTCGGCGGCCCCACGATCCTCGCGGTCTGGGGCCAGAAGTTCATCCCCGGCATCCTCGATTGGTACCTCGGGCGGACGGGCTACAGCGCGCAGCAGACCGGCGCGCCGCGGACCGCGCACGCGGACAACCTGGACGCCCCACGCGACGAGCATCGCGACCGCGGGGCGCACGGCAGCTTCGACGAGCGGGCCCACGATTGGTCGCCGGCCCTCGAGCTGTCCATCCACCGCAACCTCGTCGCCGGCGTCGCCGCCGTCGGGCTCGCCACGATCGCGCTCGGGACACGGCTCCTCCGGCACGACTGAGGTTGCCGCCGCCGAGCATGCGCAGCCGCCGGGCATCTGACCCGGCTGGGACTTCGGTACCGTTGCCCGCCCGCGCCGCCGGCGCCTAGGTTCCGCACACGGTTCGACGAGCTCGTCGGGCCGGCGTCCCACGAGCCGAGGCCATGCCCCGACGAGCCTTCGCGAATCTCCCCCGGCCGGGGATCCGGACGGGCGTCCTCGCCATCTGCGCGGCGCTCGTCATCGCGACCGCGATCGCGATCTCGCAGACGGTGTCGTCGCACCTCTCGGACGCCGCGATCCAGTCCGCGGCCCGGACCTCCCAGGCCCTCATCGACGGGTCCGTCGGCCCTGTCGTCGCGGAGGCCTTCGTGGGTGGTGCCGGCGCGCCCGACGCCGCGACCGTCAACGACGACCTGGCGCGGCTCGTCCACGAGGGCCAGCTCCTCCGGATCAAGGTCTGGGCGCCGGACGGGACGGTTCGCTACTCCGACCTGCCTGCGCTGCGCGGCGAGAAGTTCCCGGTCGACGACGACCTCACGGATGTCCTCGCGGGACACGTGGCCACCTCGATCGATGGGACGCGGGATCCCGAGAACGTCTTCGAGCGCGGCCTCGCCAAGCAGCTCCTGTCGGTCTACCTGCCCATCCGGGAGCCGAACGGCCAGATCGTGGCGGCGTTCGAGGTCTACCAGGACGCCGGGCCCATCGAGGCCGACGTCATGACCACGAGCCGGGACGTCCTCCTGATCGTCGGTGCGCTCGGGCTCATGCTCCTCGCGCTGATCGCGGCGGCCTTCAGCGGCGCGTCGCGCCGGATCGCCCTCCAGAACCGCCGGCTCCGCGAGCAGGCCAAGGTCGAGGCGGGCCTCGTCGACGACCTCCGCCACAGCGACGAGCGGTTCCAGTCGCTCGTCCGGAACGCGGCCGACGTCCAGGCGATCCTGGACGCGGGGGGTCGGCTCGTGTACGAGAGCCCGGCCGTGGCCCGCGTGCTCGGCGTCGCGGCCGAGAGCCGGACGGGGACGTCCGTCGCGGAGACGATCGAGCCGGACGATGCCCCGCGCGTCGAGGCGGCCCTCGCGGAGCTGGCTCGGACGCCGGGCGCCGAGCGGACGCTGGAGTATCGGGCCCGCCACGCCGACGGGACGCCGCGCGTGCTCGAGGCCGTCGCCCGCAACGTCCTCGACGATCCCGCCGTGGCCGGCCTCGTCCTCAACTACCGCGACGTGACCGCGCAGCGGAGCCTCGAGGAGCAGCTCCGGCGGAAGGCCTTCCACGACCCGCTCACCGGCCTC
>DASUHU010000317.1:0-3240 GCA_036273395.1 Candidatus Limnocylindrales bacterium | reverse complement strand
TCGCGGACGCGGATGGTCTCGCGGCACGCCCGCTCGCGACGATCGCCGTCGCACGGGACGACGGGGAGCATGCGGTCGCGCGCGCCGTCGCGCGGCTCGTCGCGCTCGCCCGCGAGCACGCCGCGGTGGAGCTCGTGGTCGGGCTGCCGATCGAGGCGAACGGGGTGGAGGGTCCGATGGCCGCGGCGGCTCGCGCCTTCGCGGAGGAGCTCAGGCAGGCGACGGGGCTGCCGGTCACCCTCCGCGACGAGCGCCTCTCCAGCGTCGTCGCGACCTCGCGAATCGGGCGGCCGCCCCGAGGCCGCTCCGGGGGTGCCCCGTCCCGGACCCAGCGAGAGCGGTATCGTGCGCGCGTGGATCGCGAGGCCGCCGCCGTCATCCTGCAGGACGAGCTCGACGCCAGACGGACCGAGGGCCGATGACGCGAGCCCGCGGCTGATGACTCGAGCCATGGCCGATGACGCGAGCCCGCGGCCCATGACGCGAGCCCGCGGCCGATGACCCTCATCGCGCCTCGCCGCTCAGCGAGCCGTCGCGCTTGAGCATCCGCGGCGGCGGGAGTCCCCGGGACGACCGCCGCGGGCAGGCCTCGCTCCCGTCGTGGCGCGCCTCGAACGGCCGCGGCGAGCCACCCCGGGTGTCTCGCTACCGCGCCGCCGAGCAGCGCGGCAGCATCCGGATCCCCGGTGTCCTCAAGTTCCTGCTGTTCGCGGTCGTCCTCGCCGCCTTCGTCCTCGTGATCATGCTCACGGCGCTCCGGCCGATTGCCCGGGTCGCCGTGGTCGACTGGGCCTGGGCCAACCCGTCGTGGATCACGCGCATTGGGTTCGTCAACGACATGGTCCGCGAGGACCTCGGCAGCGAGCTCACCCAGCCGGGTGGCCCGGATGCGACGAAGCAGACCTTCGATGTCCCACCGAACGCCACGGTCGAGGACGTCGCCCACGCCCTTCAGGCCCAGCACTTCGTGACCGACTGGCGAGCCTTCTACTACGCCGCGCTGCAGGGCAACCTCGCGCCGCAGCTTCAGTCGGGCAGCTTCATCGTCCAGCAGTCGATGACGCCGGCCCAGCTCGTCACGGCCCTGATCCAGGCCAAGGTCACCCTCGACACGGTCCAGGTCACGTTCCGCGAGGGCATCCGCCTGGAGCAGATGACGGCACTCCTGCAGACCATCAGCTCGAAGGTCGACCCGAAGGCCTACTACGACCTCGCGAAGCACCCGAGCCAGGAGCTGCTGGACGCGTACCCGTGGCTCCAGAAGGCGGGCCTGCCAAAGGGCGCAAGCCTCGAGGGCTTCCTCTATCCCGCGACCTACACGCTCATCACCGACACCCACGGTGCTCCGTACCAGATCACCGACGCCGAGGCGCTCATCCGGATGCAGCTCGACAAGTTCGCGGCGGCCATCGGCGAGGAGCGGATGAGCGTGCCGTCGAGCCGGAAGATGAATTTCTTCCAGATCGTGACGCTGGCCTCGATCGTCCAGCACGAGACCTCGTTCCCGAAGGAGCTTCCGCTCGTCGCGGGCGTCTACCAGAACCGCCTGGACCGGCTGAACGGCTTCGCGCCGCTGATGGGCTCGGAGCCGACCGTGATCTACGCCGTCGACACCGCGAACCTCCGGAAGCTCGACTTCGACCAGTGGCAGACGTACTTCTTCTGGAACTCGATCCCCACCAAGATCGCGGACCTCAAGGTGCCCAAGGATCTCCAGGGCTACCAGACCTACCAGTCCACGGGACTCATCCCCGGGCCGATCTCGACGCCGACGGCGGCGGAGATCGACGCCGCGCTGAACCCCGACACCTCGACCGGCTATCTGTACTTCCTCGCGCTGCCCGACAAGTCCGGCAACATCTTCGCCAAGACCCTCGCCGAGCAGAACGCCAACATCGCGAAGTACTACCCGAATGGCTTCGGCGGCTGAGGGCGTCGGTGGTTGATGGCGTCGGTGGCTGACCGCGCGGGCGGCGAGACCGCTCACCTCGCCGTGATCGAGCGATCGTCCTGGCCGGTCCCCGACGACTTTGCTGCTCCGCCCTCGCCGGCGGACCGGGCGCGCTGGGCCGAGGCCGATCGCGAGGCCCGACCCCGCCGGCTCACGGCGCTCCGCGAGGTCATGGCTCGCAACGGCGTCGACGGCTACTTCGGGTTGCGCTGGGAGCACATGCGCTACCTCACCGGCCTGCCGTTCGACGAGGCCGAGGTCGCGAATGCCGGCGACTCCGGGAAGTTCCTCGTGACGATGGACAAGGTCTTCGTGCTCGCGGACAGCCGCTACACGATCGCGGTCCACCGCGAGGCGCCCGGGACCGAGGTCTTCGAGTGCTACTACGCGCTGCCCGAGCGCTGGCCCGAGCTCATGGCAACGGCTGGCGTCCATCGCGTGGCGGTCGAGGCGATGGCCCTGCCCCATCTCACCTGGGAGCGCCTCGAGGCCGCCGTGCCCACGATCGGGCTCGTGCCGGTCGAGGGCTGGGTGGAGGACCTCCGCCAGCACAAGGATCCGGCCGAGATCGAGCGGGTGGCCGCGGCCTGCACGCTGGCCGATCGCGCCCTCGCCGGCCTCCTGCCCTCGATCAAGCCCGGCCTCACCGAGCTCTCGCTCGCCCTCGACCTCGAGTGGCGGATCCGAACCGCCGGCGCGGACCGGCTGGCGTTCGATGTCACCTGCCTTGCCGGTCCCGAGGCGGCACTCCCGCATGGCACGCCGGGAGAGCGGCCGGTCCGCGATGGGGCCGTGCTGCTGTTCGACTTCGGGGCCCAGGTCGACGGCTACCGGAGCGACATGACCCGGACCCTGTTCGTCGGGGAGCCCGCGTCGCGCGATCTCGCCATCTACGAGCTCGTGGCCGCGTCGCAGGAGATCGTCTTCGACCGGCTCGCCGAGGCCATCCCGATGGCCCAGCGCGGCATCGCGCTGCCGCTCGGTCCGGACCTCGACCTGCTGGCCCGGAAGGTCATCGAGGCGGACGGGCGCTGGGCGCCGTATGGCCACGGCCTGGGCCACGGCATCGGGATCGCGACGCACGAGCTGCCGAGCGTCTCGCGCCGCGGCGCCCCGGTCGAGCTGCCGCGCCGGACGGTCTTCTCGGTCGAGCCGGGCATCTACCTCGAGGGCGAGACGGGTGTCCGGATCGAGGACCTGGTCGCGATCGACGCCGACGCCGGCTCGATGGACATCCTCACCAGGTTCCCCCGCGACGTGGTGATCGTCGGCCGCTGAGGCCCGCCACG
>DASUHU010000316.1:0-2456 GCA_036273395.1 Candidatus Limnocylindrales bacterium | reverse complement strand
CGGGTATTCGCCCGATCGAGCGGGCGGAGGTACTCGGGGTCGCCGTCGCGACCCGGCTGGACGTGGGTCAGGCCTTCCCAGCCTCGGCGGATGCCGACGACGTCCAGGCCGAGCTCGGTCGCCCGGTAGGTCACGCTCTTGATGACCGAGTTCAGCCCGGGAACATCGCCACCGCCGGTCAGCACGCCGATCCGTCGTGGCCGCTGCATCGGCTCGATGGTAGCCGCCGGTATGATCCGAGCCGTGAACTACGAGCTCTACATGGGCGAGGCCCTGGCCGAGGCGAAGGGCGCCGCGTCGAACGGCGACCAGCCGCACGCCGCCGTCGCGGTGCTCGACGAGGCCATGGTCGCGCGGGCCCATGACCGGGTCACCGAGACCGAGGACCCGACCGCCCACGCGGTCGTCCTCGCGATCCGTGAAGCGGCTCGCCGGGTCGGGGTGGATCGGCTCCGGGACGTCACGATCTTCTCGACCATCGAGCCCTGCCCGATGTGCGTCGGGGCGCTCCTCGCCTGCGACGTCGATGAGCTCGTCTATGCGTTGCCCGACGAGGCCCGCGGCGCGGCCGGGACCGCCGTCCAGCTGGCCGGGCATCCGTCCTTCGGCCGGCGGCTCAAGGTCGTGAGCGGGATTCGGCGCGACGAGGTCGAGGAGCTGTACGGCCGCGCCCTGATCTAGCCGCCGGATCGGGGTTGGTATCCTCTCCCGCGGAGAGGTGTCCGAGTGGTTGATGGTGCCGCTCTCGAAAAGCGGTGTGCGAAAGCACCGTGGGTTCGAATCCCACCCTCTCCGCCACCCGCCCCGGTGATCGGTCGCCATCGCGGCGTTGGCTTCGCTCGGGCCGTCGGTCATGGACGCTGACGTCCACTCCCTCCGCCCCTCCCTCGCCGCCTTGCGCTGACGGCCGCTGACCGGGGCGAGGCCCACCTCGGCCGGGCCGCCATCGCCGCGTTGGCTTCGGCCCGCCCGGCTGCCCCGCCGCCCGGCCGCCATCGCGGCAGCGGTTATCCTTGGCGGGCCGTGCTAGGTGGGGAACCAGCGGTGCCCTGTACCTGCAATCCGCTCCAGCAGGGCTGAACTCCCTCCCGAGGCCTCGATGGTCGGAGGCCGCCGCTCCAGGCGACGTTGAGGATCGGGTCCCGCGCAGCGGCGAACCGCGAACCGTGTCAGGTCCGGAAGGAAGCAGCACTCAGCGGAGCTCGTCGGGTGCCGCGGAACGGCCTGGTCTGAGCCGCCTTCGGTGGTGGGCCCGGGCGTCGTCCGGTCGACGGAGGGTGCACGGCACAGCAGCAATGGGTCGACCTCGGGCCGGCCCGCGGAGGAACATCGGGAGCCGCGTGATCGAGCCCGCGCCACACCAGGCCATCTACCGCCGCTGGCGGGCCCAGACGTTCGAACAGATCGTCGGCCAGGAGGCGGTCGTCGAGACGCTCCGAAACGCCGTCCGAACGGCGCGCGTTTCCCACGCGATCCTGTTCGTCGGTCCCCGCGGCACGGGCAAGACGTCGCTGGCCCGGATCCTCGCGAAGGCCCTGAACTGCACGAACCTCCAGGACGGCGATCCGTGCGACCGCTGCGAGGCGTGCGTCTCGATCCGCGAGGGCCGAGCGATGGACCTCGTCGAGATCGACGCCGCCTCGAACCGGGGGATCGACGCGATCCGCGAGATCCGCGAGCGGATCAACTACGCCCCAACCGACCTCCGGTGGAAGGTCTACATCCTCGATGAGGCCCACCAGATCACCCGCGACGCCTGGAATGCGCTCCTGAAGTCCCTCGAGGAGCCGCCCGAGTTCGTCAGCTTCATGTTCGCCTCGACCCATCCCGAGGAGTTCCCGCCGGCCATCCTGTCGCGCCTCCAGCGGTTCGACGTCCGGCGCCTGACGACGGCCGAGATCAAGGGCAAGCTCGCGCGCATCCTCGAGGCCGACGGCCGGACCGCGTCGCCCGAGGCCCTTCACCTGGTCGCCCGGCTGGCTGCGGGCGGGATGCGCGACGCCGAGTCGATGCTCGACCAGCTGCTCGTCTCGACGCAGGGTTCGCTCGAGGAGGCGACGGTCCGCGACCTCCTCGGCCTCGCGACCCCTGAGTCGATTGCCGGATTCATCGATGCCCTCGTGTCGCACGACGTCGCCGCCGGCCTCCGGATCCTCGACGGTCTCGAGGAGCGGGGCCGCGATCTGCGCGGATTCCTCGATCAGGTCGTCGAAGCACTTCGGGCGGCGATCGTCGGCGGGGCCGGCGACCCGGCGATCGCCCGGCATGCCCTCGTCGAGCTGACCGATGGGGCCCGCCAGCTCGCCGCGATCGACCCGACTCGGGCCGGGGTCGGGGGACTCCGCCTCCAGCTAGAGCTCACGCTCTTCCCTGCGAGCGGTGGGGTCGTCCAGCAGGCTTCTGCCGCCTCGTCGGGCGAGGCGGCCGGATCCGCCGACACGAAGCCCGCCGACACG
>DASUHU010000315.1:0-4407 GCA_036273395.1 Candidatus Limnocylindrales bacterium | reverse complement strand
CTGGAGCTCCTCGTTGAGCGTCTCGACCTCCTCGGTCGCCGCCTGGACCTCCTCGTTCGCCACGAGCAGCTCCTCGTTGGCGCTTCGGAGCTCGGCGTTCGCCGTGGTCAGCTCCTGGTTCGCCCGGACGAGCTCGGTATTGGTCTGGGCCAGCCCGCGGACCTGGTCGGTCAAGCGCGTGCGTTCGTCGCCGATGCCGGTCAGGGCGGCCTCCAGGTCCGCCTGCCGACGAGTCCACGGCGTGACGTCCTGGATCACGAGGACGATGGAATCCGACTGTTGGTCGTCTCCGCCGCGGGCGGCGCTGGCCGAGATCTCGATCGATCGCGTCTCCTGCTCCTCGCCGACGACATACGAGCGCTGGCGGACGATCGGCTCCGGCGTCTCGTCACGGTGGACGAGGTCGATCGACGCCTTGATGGCGTTCCCAAGCTCGCCACCGACGAGATGGACGACGTCATCGCCGATGGCCGGACCGTGGATCGAGAGCAACCGTCGCGCCGTCGCGTTGATCGACTGGATGTCATAGCTCCGATCCGCGACGACGATCCCGATCGGGAGCCGGAGCACGAGGCGCTCCGCCGGGTCAGCCTGGCCCGACGTCGTCAGCTCGCGACCCGCCCGGTCCTCCCGCACGGACGTGCGACGGATGATCGGCGGCTTGACCGGGAGCAGCGGCGCGGTGTCCCGGATCCGCGATGGCGGGATGAGGACGCGTTCGCCGTGCCGCCGGTAGATCTTGACGCGGGCATTCTCGAGGACGAAGTAGTGCGACAGCGGTGTCACGGATTCGGCCTTGCCCAGGACGAGGTAGCCGCCGTCGCGCAGGGCGAAGGCGAACAGCTGGAGCGCTCGCTTCTGGAGCTCGGACGTGAAATAGATCAGGACGTTCCGGCAGAGCGCCAGGTCGACCCGCGGGAACGGCGCTCGATGGCCCAGGTCGTGCTGGCCGAAGACGGTCAGCGCCCGGATGCGCTTCTTGATCTCCCACTGGCCGTCGCCGATGTTGGTGAAGTGGCGGTCCCGGACCTGGTCCGGGACGCCCTCGAGCATGGCGCTCGAGTAGACCCCACGACGCGCGAACGCCACCGCGTCGAGGTCCACGTCGGTCGCGAAGATCCGGACGTTGTACTGGTTCAGCTCGTCGCCGAGCGCGTCGGCGAGGAGCATCGCGAGGGAATAGGCCTCCTCGCCGGTGGCGCAACCCGCGGACCACACGCGGATCTCGTTCTCGCGCTGGTGAGACTCCGCGATGAGGCGCGGGATCAGGTCGTCGCGGAGCTGGTCGAACAGGTCCGCGTCGCGGAAGAAGTCCGTGACCTTGATCAGGAAGCTGCTCGCGAGCCTTTGGTACTCCTCGGGGTGATTGCCGGCGTAGGCCACGTAATCGCGCAGCCCGGCGCTGTTCGTCGCGACCATCCGCCGCTGAAGGCGTCGGACGATCGTGCCCTGCTTGTAGCTCGCGAAGTCGATGCCGGTCCGCTCCCGGACCTGGTCGATGAACCTCCGGAGCCGGCGCTCCTCGTCGGCTTTCTTCAGGCGGGGGGCAGCAGACAGGAGGTCGATCAGCAGCGGGCCGATCGCCTCGGCATCGGCCACGATGTCCACGACCGACGGCGGGATCGCCTGGGGCATGGAGCCGTGCGCGGCCGTCTCGGGATTCTGGATGACGACGGTGCCGCCGCGGGCCTTGACATCCCTCGCTCCTGCCGCGCCGTCCGAGCCAAGTCCGGACAGGATCACCGCGACGAGACCCTCGCCATAGGCATCGGCGGCTGACGACAGGACGAGATCGATGGACGGAGCCGGACGGTGCGAGCCGTCGGCGCTCGGGACGACGTGGCCATCGGCGAGGTGGAGCTGGCGGTCCGGCGGCACCACGTAGACGTGACCGACCTCGAGCTCGGTCGTCTGGTCCACGGCCACCACCGGCAGCGAGGTTCGGCGGCTCAGGATCTCGGCCAGATGGCTGGGCTTCGAGGGATCGAGATGCTGGGCCACGATGATCGGCGACGGAAACTTCGTGGGAAGGCGGCCCAGAACCTCGCCGAGGGCATCGAGCCCACCCGCGCTCGAGCCCATGACGACGAGCGGCCGGATGGCGTCCTCGACGTGCTCCATCGAACTCTGTGTCGACTCCCTGAGCGCTCACCGGCCGGACTGCGGCGACCGGCTGTCTCGGAACCGCAAGGCCGAGCGCCGCGAGGTCGTGACTCCGAACGCCGATCGGCTGGACCTATCGTACGCCGATGGCCACTCCGCGAGACCAGCGGCTGCCGGCTCGCGTTACGAACGGGAATCGACCGGGCCAACCAGGCGCTGGGCCCGTGCGGGAGCTGGCGGTCGTGGGTGCGTCGGCCGGCGGGGTCGAGGCCCTCACGGCGCTCGCCCGGAACCTGCCGGCGGACCTCCCGATCCCCATCCTCGTCGTGCTCCACATGTCCCCCACGCGGACGAGTCGGCTGGCGGAGCTGCTGGACCGATCCGGGCCGTTGCGAGCGGGTCGCCCCGAAAGCGGGCAGGTTCCCGAGGGCGGCCGGATCTACGTCGCTCCGCCCGATCGGCACATGGTCCTGTCCGGGGGGCGCCTGTTCCTCCTGGACGGCCCGCGTGAGAACGGCGTCCGGCCGGCCGTCGATCCGCTCTTCCGCTCCGCGGCGGCGTCCCTTCGCGACCGGGCCATTGGCGTGATCCTCTCAGGGACGCTGGACGACGGCGCGGCCGGGATGGCCGCGATCCAGGCCTTCGGCGGCGCGACGATCGTCCAGGATCCCGGGGACGCCCTGAGCGACGGCATGCCGCGGGCCGTGCTCGACCTCATCGAGCCGGACTTCGTCCTCCCGGCCTCGGGCATCGGGCCGGTCATCGCGGACCTGGCCGCAGGCCGCATGGCGGCCCGGCCACACGGACCGACAGAGGGCCCGGAGGCGCTCATCGCCGACCCCTCGACGCTCGAGCCGCACGTCGCCGACCTCGTCTGCCCGGATTGCGGCGGCTCGCTGGCCGAGGTCCTGGCCGGGCCTGCGACCCGGTACCGCTGCCGGGTGGGCCACGTGTACTCCCCGGAATCGCTGTTCGGGATGAAGACGGCCGAGCTCGAGGCCGGCCTGTGGGCCGCGCTCCGCTCGCTCGAGGAGTCGGCCTCGATCTCGAAGCGCCTGGCCGAGCGGAGCCGGAGGAGCGGGTCGGCCGCGCTCGCGCGGCGCTTCCAGGAGCGCCAGGACGACGTCGCGCAGCGCGCCGATCTCGTGCGCCAGGCCCTCCAGAGCCTGTCCGAGCTGGCCGGGGCCGATGTCGGCCGTGAGACCGCCATGCCCGTCGCGCCCGGGCTCGACGAGAGTGGCCGCCACGGTCCGGGCGAGGAGGTATAGGAAGGGCATGAGGCGCTCGCCGTCGGCCAGCCGCGGCCAGCGTTCATCGGGCGCTCCGTCCCGATCTGCCGCGACGGGGAGGGGTGGATCGAGGCAGTAGAATGGCGACCGCCCGGTTGGCGGTCGCGCCCCGAGGCGCTGCTGGCGAGTGGCCAAACGGTAAGGCACCTGACTCTGGATCAGGGGATTGAAGGTTCGAATCCTTCCTCGCCAGCCATAAACCTCCGAATCCCCACTCCCCTCGTTCAGCGAACCCGCTGAACGCCTCGGGCCTGTCCGCTCCCCTCCTCCTTTTCCGGACGTCGTGATCAATGTCACGCGCGGCGGAACGACGACGACGCTCGCACGCGTCCCGATTGGCGCCGACGCCACGGCCTCGCCGCCGGTCGCGACCGGGACCTTCGCGTTCGGCATGGCTTGCGGGACCAAGGGATCGAATGACTTCCGGGAATTTCTGTTGGGTGGCGTCCAGCCTGACCGGGGCCCGTTCACGTACTCCGGGCCGCCCGTCGTCGGAGGCGTGGCCGATAGCGGTGCCTTCCTGTTCGTCCTCCAACCCGGAGCGGACCCGACCGAACACGGACGGCTGTCCGACCCGGCGGGCCGTCCGTTCTTCGAGCAGAGCTTCGAGGTCGATCTCGCCTCGCCGTCGATCGCTCAGACATCGGGCTGCTGGGTCAGCGGCTGACACGTGACGTCCGCGAGGTTCGGGTGAAGAAGCCGGTCAAATGACCACTCTGGATGCTTACGGGGGCGGCGCAGGGTGACGACGAAGCCGTGGACGAACGACCGAGGCGCTGAGCTACTCGAGGCAGGTCATCAGCGAACAGCTTGGCGCACCCGTCCAGGCATCGAGCAAGGCCAGCACACCCGCGTAGCCGTCTCGGATCGGAACGCCCGCGTAGTGACGACAGGCCGCGTCACCCAGAGGCTGCTCGCAGTGCTCGTGCACCAGGACGAGGAAGTGACGCTCGAACCACTCCGGATCATGGAGATGGAAGGCTCGCCGGAAGCTCCGCTCGCGGTCGGTAAGCTC
>DASUHU010000314.1:0-3920 GCA_036273395.1 Candidatus Limnocylindrales bacterium | reverse complement strand
CTCCTCGCGCTCGCCGCCTGACCCCGGCATCCCCGGCGCGGCTACGATCCGCGCCGTGACCTCATCTGGCTCGGACGACGCGGTCGATCGGCTTCGCGCCGCGATGGTCGCCGCGGGCCGACGGCTCGGCGCTCGCGGCCTCATCGCCGCCGGCGAGGGCAATCTCTCCGTCCGACTCCCTGGTCGCCGGCTGCTCGTGACGCCGACCGGGCTTCGCAAGGACGAGCTGGAGCCGGGCGATCTCGTGATCGTCGAGGCGGATGGAGCCGTGGACTCCGCCGCCGGAGCCCCCCGCCGCCCGACCTCGGATCTCGCGATCCACCTCGCGATCCATGCGGCACGACCCGACGTGCTCGCCGTGGCCCACGCCCACCTGCCCTCGGCGATGGCCCTGACCCTCGCCGGAGAGCGAGCGGATCCAGCCGCGCTGCCGGAGACGGCGCTGTTCCTGCCACGGCTGCCGTTCGTGCCGTTTGGGCAGCCCGGCAGCGAGGAGCTGGCGCGGCGGGTGGCGGCGACCCTCGCGGAGCCACCCGAGCCGCCGGCCGGCGCGACGCTCCTCGAACGGCATGGCGCCGTCGCGGTCGGGAGCGGACCTGGCGGTGGCGATGACCCGAGCGCGGCCGCGGCCGCGCTCGGCCAGGCAATCGACCGGCTCGAGCTCGTGGAGGTCCTGTGCCGGGCCACGCGCGACGCGATCCTGATCCGGGCGGCCAGGAGCCGGCCCGCCTGACGCCTCAGCGAGGCTCCCGCCGCCGGAGATGAGACCGGCGCCGACGGGCGCCGGCGCGGGGTCGGGCTTCGCTATCCTTCGGCCGGCCGCCGCGATCCGAACCGCGGCCGAGAGGGAGGACCGGATGAACTTCCGAGCCTGGATCGCCGAGGCGCTCGGCACGTTCGTCCTCGTCCTGACCGGATCGATGGCCGCGGTCTCCGCGAACATCGTCGGCCAGGCGCTGGGAGGCGGCGCCGGAGCGCTGCTCGTGATCCAGCTATCCGTGCCGTTCGGGTTCGGGCTCGGCCTCCTCGCCGCGCTGATCCTGTTCGGCCACGTCTCGGGCGGCCACTACAACCCGGCCGTGACCCTCGGGGCGCTGTTCGACGGACGGGTGAGCTGGCAGGACGCCATCGCCTACGTCGTCGCCCAGGTGATCGGCTCCCTCGCCGCGGCGCTCACGATCCTGGTGATGGTCGGCCAGGCGGCCGTGACCGCGACGGTCAATCAGCCCGGAACGCCGAACGAGGCGCAGGCCTTCCTTGCGGAGGCCCTCCTCACGGCGATCTTCGTCGGCGTGATCCTGACGGTCACGACGAAGCGGCCCGAGATCGCGCCGATCGTCATTGCCCTGACCCTGCTCATGATCCACTTCGCCGCCATCCCGATCTCGGGCTCGTCGGTCAATCCCGCCCGATCGCTCGGCCCGGCGATCGTGGCCGCCGACTACGACCATCTCTGGATCTACCTCACCGCGCCGTTCGCGGGGGCGATCCTCGGCTGGGGCGTGTACTGGTTCTTCGCGCGCGGCGAGGACCTGGTCGAGGTCGAGGTGGACCTGGAGGACGAGGACCTCGAGGACACCTTCGAGGACGAGGAGCGCTGAGCCCCGACGCGGTCAGGCGGCGGGAACGCTCGGGCTGAGCCGCTCCAGGAGCTGGCCGATCGCCTTGCGATAGACCGGGCCCTCGTAGTCGTGGAGCGGGTCCGGGTCGAAGGCGTGCTCCTCGGTCTGGCCGCCCCGCCGGAGGTACACCACCGGGAAGATCGTGCCGCTGCCGTCGGCCTCGACCGTCATCGCGATCGCGTCGGGGCCATCGCTGTCGAGGAAATGGGTCAGCGGCTGGATGCCCTCGTCACGGGGACCCATGCCGCCATCGAGCGACACGACGCTCGCGAGGAACGCCTTCTGGTGCCACAGCTCGGGGGCGTGGGTCGCCTCGGCCAGGAGGTGATCGCGGACGTCGCCGGGGGCGAGCCCGGGCCGCTCCATCGCGCGATCGAAGTGCGTCTCGGCGATGTGGCGGACGAGGATTCGGGCGTTGTACCGGGCGCCATGGACGGCCCCGGAGTTCGGCGGGATGCCGTGCTTCTTGAGGCCCGGCGAGCCCTGGCCGATGGTCCCGGCGAAGTAGATCCCGGGAACCGTCGCGCTTTCCCAGTAGTCGGTCTGGGCCGGCAGCTTCGACTGGCCGAACGTCGCCACGCCGATCGAGGGCAGGTCGAGGAGCGGGCAGGTGAAGCCGGTCGCGGCGATGACCTCGTCGGCCTCGAACGAGAACGGCGTCGCGGTGGCGCTCGTCTCGAGGTCGACGCGCAGCCCGCGCTCGGACTGGCTGATGCCCTTCAGGGCCGCGGACAGGATGTCCACCCCAAATCCCAGGGCCGCGTCCTCGAACGGCTGGACGTAGCGCGCCCGGACGCCGACGAGCGTGTGGGTCTCGATCGAGGTCTTGGCCGGCGACGGCGAGGACAGCGTGATCCGGCTGGCCCACTGGAGGAGCCCCGTCGCGAGCTCGAAGCCCGAGTTCTGCTTGCCGAGGATGAACAGCCGCTTACCGGCATACGTCTCCGCGCCCCGGGTGTCGGCGTAGTGATGGGCGAGCTCGATCCCCGGCGCGGTTGGGCTGTAGGGCTGGGCCACGCCAACCGCGAAGATCGCGTAGCGGCAGCGATACTCGCCATCGGTCGTCTCGAGGACGAACGTGTCGCCGTCGGCAGCCTCCTCGCGCCGGGTTCGCTCCCAGCGGCAGCCGTAGCGGATCCGGATGGCCGCCCGATCGGCGAAGGCCTCGAGGTTGGCCTGCATCTCGGGCCGCGACGGAAAGTCCGACGTGCCATCCATGAACTGGGCGGAGATGCCCCGCAGCTCGGGCTCGATCGCCAGGAGCGAGTTCCAGTCCCAGCGCTCGTATTCGCGGGAATCGTGCGGATCGGGGACATAGGGCTTCGTCCAGGAGAGGAGGCGCTGGAAGAACGGCCACTTCCGGAACATCCCGCCGGGCGCCTCGTCCTGCGAGATGACCGCGTGCTCGATCCCGAGACGCGACAGGAAGTACGCGGCCTGAAGCGCCCCCGGCCCCGAACCGACGACGACGACGGGGTAGTCGCCCGGCGGGAACGGCCGGGCCGTGTCCGACTGACTGGTCACGCCGCGGTCACCCGCGCCGAGCCGGACCGCGGAGGCGCCTCGCGGACGCCTGGAGCATCCGGAACATGACCTTGGGGTACTCGAGCAGGAAGGGTTCCAGGCCCGGTCCGCCGATGAGGATGCAGCGCAGCGGACGGGTCGCGATGACATCCGCGATCGGCGGCTCGCCGAGCAGGACGCTCACCTCGCCGAAGAAGTCGCCGCGGGCGAGCGTGGCCCGCTTCTCGCCGTCGGCGACGACATCGGCGTCACCCTCGAGGATGATGTAGAAGCCCGAACCGGTGAGCCCCTGGCGGACGATCCGGGCGCCCTTCGGGAAGAACGCCTCGTCGAACTGGCTGGCCACGCCGAGGAGCTGGGGCCGCGCGAGGTCCGCGAACATCGCCATGCCGGCGATCGCGTCGGCGATCTCCTCGCGAGTGGCCATCGGGCTCCTCCTCAGGGGCTGGGTTGGCGGCTGGCTGTGCGAACGGCGGTCGGGGCGGTCGGGCGGCCTCGAGGCGGCGCGCCGACAGGGGGCGTCACCGCGGATTGTGCATCGCCGCGCCGTCGGCCATTGCCGCGGCTCGCGGGGATCGCCGCGGCTCGCGGGTTGACGACCGTTCGCGGCCCGGTCAGCATCGCCGCGTGACGCTCAGCCTCGACCGCCGCAGCGCGATCCTCGCCGGCTGCCCGCTGTTCACCGGCATCGATCCGGAGGGCCTCCAGGCACTCGCCGACAAGGCTGCCCAGATCGACTTCCCGGCGGGCCACGTCATCGCCCGGCAGGGCGAG
>DASUHU010000313.1:0-6628 GCA_036273395.1 Candidatus Limnocylindrales bacterium | reverse complement strand
CGCCGAGGCAGCCGCGCCCCCGACCGTCAGCGTCGTCATCTGCGCATACACCCTCGATCGCTGGGACGACCTCGTGGCGTCCGTCGAGTCCGTGACGGTCGAGGCGCAGCGGGAGGCGGGCGGAGCAAGCGTCATCCTCGTCATCGACCACAACGCGGCGCTCCGCGCGCGCGCGACCGCCCGCTGGCCGCGCCTCGCCGTGCTCGCCAGCGACGGGCCGCCCGGCCTCTCGGGGGCCCGCAACACGGGCGTTCACGCGAGTCGGTCGGACATCGTGGCGTTCCTCGATGACGATGCGGTCGCCGAGCCCGGCTGGCTCGGCCGGCTCGTGGCGCCGTACGCCGATCCGCGGGTCGTGGGCACGGGTGGCTGGGCCGAGGCCGCCTGGGATCGGGGCCGGCCGCGCTGGTTCCCCCGCGAGTTCGACTGGGTCGTGGGATGCAGCTACCGCGGGCTGCCCGAACGGCCGGCCCCGATCCGGAATCCGATCGGTTGCGCGATGTCCTTCCGTCGCTCGGCGCTCGATCGGGCCGGCGGCTTCCGATCCGAGGTCGGCCGCATCGGCCCGCTGCCCGTCGGCGACGAGGAGACCGAGCTGTCCATCCGCGTCCAGCGCGTGGAGCCGGCCGGGTTGATCGTGCACGTCCCGGCGGCGCGCGTCCGGCACCGGGTCCCGGGCGCTCGCTCCACGTGGAGCTACTTCCTATCGCGGTGCTATCAGGAGGGCCGATCGAAGGCCCTCATCAGCCTGCTCGTGGGCGCGCGCGCGGGCCTCGCCTCCGAGCGGTCATATGCCACCCGGACCCTTCCGCGGGGCGTCCTTCGCGGCGTCTCCGACGCGCTCCGGGGCGATCTCGCCGGGCTCTCGCGAGCGGCCGCGATCACGGCCGGCCTGGCGATCACGACCGCGGGCTACCTGGCCGGCCGGCTGGGTTGGGACGCCCTGCCCGTCGCAGTTGATGGCGCGGCGGTTCCCCCGATCGCGCCCGACGAATCAGCCTGAACCCGTCCGGACGAACTTCTGGACGCTCCGATCGCCTCGGTCCAGCCCGATCCACGCTTCCGAGGTCTCCGCCACGTAGAAGCTCCCGCGGGAGTCGATCGCGATCCCGTGCGGCGCGCAGAACAGGCCGGGCCCGGGATCCGTGTGGACCTTGCCGGTCACCATCGGCGCGCGCGAGGGGGCGTCGGGCAGCGCCAGCTCCACGCCACCGATCGGTGCGTCATCGGTCGGGACGCCGTCGCCCCAGCGGGCGATGACCTCGCCGCTGCCGTCGAGGATCGTGACGCGGTGCGACAGCTCGGCGACGACCCACTCGCCGTTCGGGCCCTTGCGGATGCTCTGCGGCAGCCGCAGGCCGCCCCACTCGCCGAGGTACTCGCCGTCGCGGCTGAAGAACTGGACCCGGTTGTTGTATCGGTCGGCGGCATAGATCCGGTCGTCATCGTCGTGGTCGATGAAGACGCTGTGGACGGTGTTGAACTGGCCCGGGCCGCTGCCCGGCGAGCCCCAGGAGTGGCGATGCCGGCCGTCCGCGTCGAAGACGTGGATCTGGGCGTTGCCGTAGCCGTCGCTGACGTAGATGTCGCCGTTCGAGCCGACGGCCGCGTGGGTCGGCCGATTGAACGGCCGGCCGCTGAACGACGGCGCGTTCTGGTGGGGATTGCCGATCGTCAGGACGTGCCGCCCCTCTCGGGTCCACTTCCGGATGCTGTGGTCGCGGCTGTCCGCCGTGTAGACGTAGCCATCTCGACCCACGGTCAGGCCGTGAGGGAACGTGAAGTAGTGCTCGGCGTCGAGCTCGCCCCAGGCGTCGAGGAACGCGCCGTCGCGGTCGAAGACCATGATCGGGTGGGTCCCCCGGCAGAAGAGCCAGACGTTGTCGTCCGCGTCGACGCTCACGTCCGCGACCTCGACGAAGGTCCAGCCCTTCGGGCGCCGGAAGAAGCCCTCGATGACCTCGTAGCGGTCGCGACCAATCTCGATGCCTTCCGGAGCGCTCACGGCCATCGCGGCGCAGCCTCGGCGCGGAGCGCTCGCACGCGGGACAGCCGCCGCTAGAGCGCGCCTCGCACCGCCGTGACGAACGGCCGATGCCGGAGGGTCCGAGGGAACGCGATCCGGGTGCAGTCGCCGAACGAGCGGTGGGCCTCCAGGGCGGCGGCGAACGCGGCCACGAACCCGGGCTCGGCGAGCGGGTCGAAGCCGGCCTCCCACCACAGCCCGACGACATCGAGCGTCCGCGACCGCCGCTCGATGCGCGGCTCGATCCGGCCGACGAGGCGGTCGCCGTACAGGATCGGCAGGACGTAGTAGCCCCAGCGCCGCTTCCGCGCCGGGACGTAGACCTCCCAGATGTAGTCGAAGTCGAACAGCCGCCGGAGCAGGTCGCGGTCCCAGACGAGGGGATCCAGCGGCGCCAGGAAGGCCGCGCCGGGGTCCGGGCCGCCACCCGGCCATCCCGCGGCGACCTCCGCCTCGGCCTGGTCGAGCAGCGGCAGCTCGGCGGCCACGACGAAGCGCTGGCCCTTCAGGCCCTCGACCTCGACCGGGACGATGGCGCCATCGGCCTCGAGCTCCCGCCGCAGCTCCGCCCGCTCGGCCGCGGTTCGACCGGTCCCGTACCACAGCTCGGACTGGCCGCCCGTCCCGAGCAGGCCGCCGCCTCGATAGCGCGACAGGAGCCGGTGCTTCCGCTGCTCGCGCTCCGGATGCCGCTCTGCCAGGAGGCCTTCCGGGAAGAGCCGCTCGACGAGGTCGTAGACGCGGAGGTTGCCCTCGCGCCTCCGGATGCCGAGGATCCCGGCTTCCGCCAGCCCCTCGAGGATGGCTCGGACCTGGTTGGTTGGCCGCCAGTACCACTCGATCGCCTCGCGTGGTCCGACCTCCCGCGGCGCCAGCTCGCCGCCCTCGCGGATCCGGGTCAGGAGCTCGTCGACCAGCTCGGCGTGGGTGACGAAGGCCTCGCCGGGGCCGCTCAGCCGTTCGTGGTTCCGGTCCCACGTCAGGCGGAACCACGGCAGCTCCGCGGTCGGGACGATCGAGAGGCCCTTGTTGTACGTCTCGTACAGCCGCCGATCGGAGCCGTAGAGCCAGCCATCGGTCCACGAGCGGCGATAGCCCGCGATCCGGCTGAGGAGCACGAGGTCGTGGTTCCTGCCCGCGACCTCGAGCGGGTCGAACTGGAGCGAGCCGAGCCGCTCCACGACGCGCAGGACGCTCTCGGGCTCGGCGGGCAGCGCGCGCGGCGGGGCGAGCAGGTGCCGGATCGCCAGGAATCGCCGCGCCGCCTCGCGCGAGACGGACCGGGCGACCTCGGGCATGGCCGCCGATGGTATCGAGGCGGGTGGCCGCCCGGCCGCCCCTACTCCGCGAGCGCCCGCTCGAGCCGGGCGACGAACTCGGCCTGGGCCGCGTGCATCCGGCGTCGCGCCTCCTCGGGATCGAACCAGCCGACGCGATCGATCTCCGGGAACCGCGCCCGGCGACCGGACCGCGGCGGCCACTCGATCTCGAAGGCGTTCGACTCGACCTCGGCCGGATCGAGGTCTCCTTCGACCGCCCAGCCGAACACGACCTTGCCGCTCCCGAGGACGACGCTGCCGAGGTCGGTCGGGGTCGCCGACGTGGCCTGGACGTCGGAGAGCGGGTGGCCGGTCTCCTCGCCGAACTCCCGGCAGGCGACCAACCAGAGGTCGTCCTCCCCGTCCGGCTGGCCCTTCGGGATCGTCCAGCTGCCCTCGTCGCGCTTCGCGAAGTAGGGGCCGCCGGGATGGGCGAGGAGGACCTCCAGCCGGCCGTTCGAGCGCCGGTAGAGGAGGATCCCGCTGGAGCGCTTCCCGGCCATCTCAGCTCTCGCCGGCGCGGTGGCGGTAGCGCCGACGCCGCGACCGAAGGGACAGGTGCTCGCCCTCGGTCGGCACGACCGAGATCGTGCCATCGTGCTCCAGGACGGCGATCTTCACGTCATGGATCGAATCGAGGCCGTGCTCCCGGAGGGCGGAATCCAGGTCCTCCTCGGACAGCTCCTCCTTCTCGATCGAGGCCTCGATCCAGTGACCGTCGCGGGCGATCGGCGTCGCCGGGTAGTCGAGGACTCGCCGCAGCAGCCGGGAACGACTGCGGCCGATCGCCACGAGCCGGTTCAGCACGAACAGCGTGACGATGATGATGATGCCGCCCGGGATCGAGGCGTCCGGCCCCGTGATCGCCGGCTGCAGCGCGTTCGCGGCGAGCAGCACGAGCGCGAGGTCGAAGATCGTGAACTGGCCGAGCTCGCGCTTGCCGGACAGCCGGAGCGCCGCCAGGAACACGATGTAGGTGATGACGCCGCGGGCGATGAGCTCGAGCGGCGAGATCGCGAGCTGCCACATCTCGGCGCCGGGCACGTTCGGGGCCTCCGATTCGGGCTGAGCGTTACGAGGCCTTCGACCGAAGGAGCTCCAGGATCTCGTCCTGCTGCTCGAGGATCTTGAGCTGGTGGACGTTCATCGTGTGGAGCGACACGAGCGTCTCGTGGTCCGCCTCGGCCCGCGCGTCCTGGGCGGTCGAGATGACGTTCTGCCCGACGACGATGATCGGCAGCAGGACCAGCTGGATGAACGACTGGCTGAGCCACGTGATCCCGGTCACCGTGTCGCCGGTCGCGAACGCGTGGAGCGCGGCCGGGAAGGACACGAGCGAGATGAGCGCGAAGAGGTAGGCCGCCCACATCGTCCCGACGCCCTTGGTGATCAGGACCGCCAGGCGGTTGTTGAACCGGCCCATGGCGCTCGTCCCGTGGACCACCGCGCGAACCTCGTGCTTCGTGACCAGGCGGGGCACGTGGGCGACCGCCGCCTCCTTGGTCCGAAGCGCGGATGCGTGTGCCGTCGTCGATCCGGTCGCGTCCACGGAAGGCTCCTCCTGCCCGTCGGGCCGGCGCGGCCCGTCAGTCGCGAGCGTACCGCCCGGAGAGCGTGGGTATGCTCACGCCGGGAAGGTCCACGGCGAGGACCAGGCTCGGAGGACGACAGGGTGCGGAAGATCACGGCGAACGTCTACATGACGCTGGACGGGCGTGGCGCCTTTCCGGACTATCCGACCTCTGGTGTGCCCTCGACCGAGCCCAACCCCCTGTTCCGGAACATGTGGTACGACCGGTTCGACGACGTCACCACGGTGGTCATGGGCCGGCGCTCCTTCCTCGGCCATCAGGAAACCTGGAGCGAGAAGGCCCTCGATCCGACCGAGCCGGCGTGGCTCCTCGACTACCGCCGCTACCTCGACCGCGTCGAGAAGGTGTGCCTCTCCAACCGCCTCACCTCCACGGACTGGGAGCACTCCCGGATCCTGAGCGGCGACCTGGCCGAGATCCTGGAGCAGCTGAAGGCCGAGCCGGGCGGCAACATCCTGCTCGAGGGCGGTCCGGCCGTGGTCCGGGAATGCCTCCGGCGCAACCTCGCGGACGACTACTGGTTCTACGTGATGCCGGTCGTCTACGGGAAGGGGCCCAGGTACTGGGGTCCGATGACCGACGGTCAGACGACGCTCAGCCTCATCGAGACGAAGCCGGGCCGGAACAAGGAGATCCTCCTCCACTACGAGGCGCTGCGCCAGGACGCGGCGGGGCGTCCGCCGAGCGGCCAGGTCAGCGGATGAACAGGGCCGAGGCCAGGAGGATCGCCAGCACGATCGAGGTGAGGACCACGTAGAGCCGGTCTCGCTCGATCGCGAACGCCACCAGGCTCGTCAGGACGCGGACGATCGGGGTGGCGAGCAGCGCAAGCAGCCCGAGCTGGCCGATCGCCTGCGGCCGCAATGCCGCCAGCCCCTGGCCGAGGTCTCCGAATGAGCCCATGCCCGCCGTGGGCGTGACCGAGGCCAGGCCGAGGAGCGACCCATCCCAGCCCACGAGGAACGCTCCAAGGAGGCCCGCCGCGATGAGCACGGCCGCGAGCGAGACGCCGATCAGCAGGACCGCGCTCACGAGCACGCGCATCCGCTCGGGCGTCACAGCCCGAACCCCAGGCCCCGCAGGATCGTCTCGAGGCCGATGACCGCGAGGACGGGCACGAAGATCCGGCGCACGTGGCGGTTCGAGAGTCGCCCCAGGAGCCGGGCACCGAGCAAGGCCCCAGCGAGCACGCCGAGGGCGACCGGCGAGGCGATCGAGACGTCGACGTCGCCCCGACCCAGGTAGATGCCCGCCGACGCGGCGGCGGTCACCCCGATCATGAAGTTGCTCGTGGCCGAGCTGACCTTCATCGGCAGGCGCATCGCCCCGTCCATCGCCAGGACCTTGAGCGCACCGGACCCGATCCCGAGCAGGCCCGACACGAGCCCGGCCAGGGCCATGAGGGCGAAGCCGAGCGGGATCCGCTTCGGGGCGTAGGCCACCTCGCCGCCGAGCCGGGCATCGGGGTACGACTCGGCGAGGGACAGGCGGAGCGCGAGGCCAGCGGCCGGCTCGGCCTCCGCGAGCTCCTCGCCGAGGCGGCTCAGCTGCATCGCCGCCGAGAACAGCAGGACGATCCCGAGCGTGACGTACAGCAGCGATGGCGAGACGATCGCCGCGAGGAGCGCGCCCGCGACCGCGCCGGTCGTGGTCGCCAGCTCCAGGAACATCCCGATCCGGAGGTTCGTGAG
>DASUHU010000312.1:0-3313 GCA_036273395.1 Candidatus Limnocylindrales bacterium | reverse complement strand
GCCGTCCCGCAGCTCCTGGATGGCCTCGAGCCTCGCCCGGGCGACCGGATCGGCGGAGTCCGACACGAGGACGCAGTACGACTCGGCGCGCCCGCGCCCAACGCGGCCCCGAAGCTGGTGGAGCTGGGCCAGGCCGAACCGGTCGGCGCCCTCGATGATCATCACGCTGGCCTCGGGCACGTCGACGCCGACCTCGACGACGGTCGTGCCGACGAGCACGTCGAGCTCGCCGTCGCGGAAGCGGGCCATCTCGGCATCCCGGTCCGCGGCCTTCATCCGGCCGTGGACGAGCCCGACCCGGAGTGGCGCGAGGAGCTCCGCGAGCCGCACGTGCTCGGCTTCCGCCGCGACGGCTTCCTGCGCGACAAGCTCGGGCTCGTCGGGCACGTCGCGCTCGTCGGGCACGTCGCGCTCGTCGTTGGGCGAGGCGTTCACGCCATCGGCATCCCCGGCATCAGATTCGTCGCCCGACGGCTCGCCGATCCGCGGCACGACCACGAACGTCCGATGACCGGCGGCCGCCTGCTCGCGGACGAACCGCCACAGGCCGTCGAGGTCATCGGGACGGCGAATGCCGGTGCGGATCGGGACGCGGCCCTCCGGCGCGGTCCGAAGGTCGGTCACGTCGAGGTCGGCGTACAGGACCTGGCCGAGCGTCCGCGGGATCGGCGTCGCGGTCATGAGCAGGACGTGGGGCGAGCCGCCGGCGGCCTTGCCCTCCAGCGCGGAGCGTTGGTCCACCCCGAAGCGATGCTGCTCGTCGATGACGACGAGCCCCAGATCGGCGAAGGCCGAGGCCTCCGAGAAGAGCGCGTGCGTCCCGACGACGATCGGCGCCATGCCGGATGCCAGCAGGTCGCGGACGCGGGCGGCCTCGGGGCCGCGGAGGGAGCCGGTGAGCAGCTCCACCGGCAGGCCGAGCGGCTCGAGGAGCTCGAGGAGCGTCCGGTGGTGCTGCCGCGCCAGCAGGTCGGTCGGCGCGAGGAGGGCGGCCTGGCGGCGGACGCGCGCGGCGGCCGCGAGGGCCCACGCCGCGACCGCGGTCTTCCCGGAGCCGACGTCGCCCTGGAGCAGCCGGAGCATCGGCGTCGCGGCGGCGAGGTCGCCGCGGATCGCGGCGATCGCCGCGGCCTGGTCGGGGGTGAGCTCGACGGACCGGCCGATCCGACGCCCGAGTCCCGCGCGAATCGCGCCTCGAATCGTCGCATCGTCCTCGTCGGACAGGGCGATCGAGATGCTCCGCTCGCGTGTCCGGCCCCGTCGCCGTCCGACCATCCCGACCTGGAGCGCGAGCAGCTCGTCGAACGCGAGCCGATCCAGGGCGGTGTCGCGTCGCTCGAACGTCGTCGGGAAATGGGCCTCCTCGAGGGCCGCGCCGATCGATGGCAGGTCGTCGGTTCGGCGCAGGTCCCCCGGGAGGTACTCGGGATAGGCGTCCCCGGCCTTGTCGAGGGCCGAGCGCATGACCCGCCGGAACGTCGTGCCGGTCACGCCGGCGGTGAGGCGATAGACGGGGACGATCCGGCCGGCGTGGAGGAGGGCCGACTCGTCGTCCCGCTGGAACTCCGGATTGTCGAGCGTCAGGCGGCGCCCGAAGCGCTTGAGCCGGCCGCTCACGACCACGCGATCCCCCGGCCCAAGACGCCGCTCGATGAAGCGCCGCCCGAACCACGTCGCGGTGAGCGATCCCGTGTCGTCCTCCAGCTCCGCGACCGTCCGCTGGACCCGTCGCCGGAAGGTCGGCTCGACTCGGAGGCTCGCGACCCGCACCCGCGCCGACACGATCTGGCCCTCGTCGGCCCAGACGAGATCGCCAAGCTTGCGCATCTCGCGCAGGTCGTCGTAGCGCCGCGGCAGGTGGAACAGCAGGTCGCGGACCGTGGTCAGGCCCAGCCGGCGGCGGCTTCGCCAGATGCTGCCCGCACCGGGCAGGCCGGCGCCGCCGATGGGCGTGTCGAGCAGCTCGACCGGATCGGTCGGGGGCGCGGGCTGGCGGGCCCGACCGCGGACTGCCACCGGCTATTCGGCCGAGATGAGGTAGCGATAGTGCGGCTGGCCGCCGTGGACGACCTCGACCTCGGCCGAGGGCAGCTCGTCACGGATTCGCCGGGCCAGCGCCTCGGTCCCGGCGAGGTCCGCGCCGTCGCCGTAGTAGAGCGTCACCAGCTCGAAGCCCGGTCGCAGGTCGCGAACGGCGTGGACGGCGAGGTCGCTCGAATCGTCCGCCACCGCGATGAGGCCGTCATCGGGGTCGAGGGCGATCCACTGCCCGGCTCGAACCGCAGTGCCGGCGATTGACGCGTCACGCACGGCGGCCGTCACCGACACGGTCTGGATCGCGCGTCCGGCCTCGGTCATCTGCTCGGCGTTCTCGACCGCGCCCCGGGTGGGATCGAGGGCCAGGAGGGCGGCGAAGCCCTCGGCCGCGTTCCGCGTCCCGACGACGGCCACCGGCCGGTCGGCGAGCTGGGCGACCTGGCGAGCCGCGAGCACGACGTTCGGGTTGTTCGGCAGGACGATGACCTCGCGCGCCGGCGTCGCGCGAACGGCCTCGAGGAGCTCTCCCGTGCTCGGGTTCGCGGCCTGGCCGCCGACGACGACCCGCTGGACGCCGAAGTCGCGAAAGATCGCCGCGAGCCCGTCGCCGGCGGCAACCGCCACGACCGCCAGCGGCAAATCCGCGATCGAGCCCGAGGAGACCGCCGGCCGGGTCGCCGCCGGGCCACCGGAGCCGTTCGTCGCCGGACCCTCGACGATCGCCGGTGCCGCACCGTTCGTGGGCGAGCCGGCGAACTCGGCTGCGCGGCGTTCCTGGACGCCGCGGGCCTGATGGTCGAGGTTCTCGACGCTCACCCGCGACAGCGTGCCGAGGGAGAGGCCGTAGCCGATCACCTCGTCGGGTCGCTCGCTGTGGACGTGGATCTTGAGCGCCGTCGCGTCACCGGCCACCAGGACCGACTCGCCGATCGACTCGAGGTGGCGACGAATGGTCTCGGCGTCCAGGGTCGCGCCCGGGCCCGGATGGACCAGGTACATCGTCTCGTAGCCGAAGCCGCCGTCCGCGCCCGGAACGAGGAGCGTCGCGGCCTGCGTGCCAGCGAGGACGGCCGCTCCGTCGCGGCCCGATCCATCGCTCGCCTGACCGAAGGCCGAGCCGAGGAGGAACGCGTGCGCGCCCTGGAGGAGCCGGAACAGGCCCTGGCCGCCGGAGTCGACGACCCCCGCGTCATGCAGGATCGCGAGGAGCGTGGGCGTCTTCTGGACCGCGAGCCGGGCGGCCTCGACCGTCGCCCCGAGGACGACGTCGAGATCT
>DASUHU010000311.1:0-8101 GCA_036273395.1 Candidatus Limnocylindrales bacterium | reverse complement strand
CGGGGAGGGTCCAGGGCCAGCCAAGCCCGCCTGCCGCCTCCCCGAGCTCGGTCGCCGTCAGCTCCGGCGCAAGCGCGGCGAGGAGCACGCTGCGTCGCTCCTCGGCGGGGAGGCTCGAGAGCCGCCGCGTCACCGCGGCCGTGACGGTTCGGGGCAGGCCGCTGGGCGCCTCCGCTCCGATCAGCCCGCCGGGCTGAAGCCCCAGCCGGCCGAGCTCGATGGCGAGCAACGCGTTTCCGCCCGACCAGTTCGCGATGCGGATCAGCGTCGGCCGGGGAAATGCGTGCCCGAGCCGATTGCGCAGCAGCTGGAACAGCGCCCCTGCGGTCAGCGGGCCGATCTCGAGCTGGAGCGTGCGATCGGGCCCGAAGAGGCCCGTGACGTCGTCATCCTCGACGGCCGCGCCATCCTGGTCTGTTCGAATCGAGAGCAGCACCGCGACGGGCTCCCGGACGATGCGCCGGAGCGCGAAGACGAGCGCGTCGGCCGATGCTCGATCCAGCCACTGGCGATCGTCGATCGCGATGAGCACCGCTGACCGGGAGGCGAGTGTCCGGACGAGACCGAGGATCGCGGTCCCGATCGTTCGGGGATCCAGCGGCTCGACGCCCGCCTCCTCCCGCAGCGTCGCGACGCCCAGGCCGTGACGTTGCGGGCCGGGCAGGGCCTCGATCAGGTCGTCGGGGACCGCCTCGATCAGGTCGGCCAGCCCGGCGTATGCGAGCTCCGACTCGGCCGAGGTCGGGGCCGCCGCGAGCACGCGAGTCCCGTCACCGCCGACGGATTCGACGAGGTGCCGCCAGACCGCGGTCTTGCCGATCCCCGGGTCTCCGCGGACGACGACCGCGCGCGGTTCGAACGAGGCGAACCCGTCGGCGAGGAACCGGCTTGCGGCATCGACCTCGGCCGCTCGCCCGACCAGCGGGGCGGCGGGGATGGCGACCGGCGGTCGGGAGCCTGCCACGGTGCGGTGACGCTACCGCACGCGGCCAGCACCCGCACGAGGCCGGCTCGCGCTAGGCGGGTTGGGCTCCGTAGTCCTCGTCGCTGACGGCGTCGCCCCACTCGGTCTCGGCTCCCTCGGCGGGGGCCTCCCACATCGCGAGGTGGGTCATGAACTGGTCCGGCGCGGCGCCGTGCCAGTGCCACTCGCCGGGCTCGGCCACGACCGTCTCGCCGGCGCGGATCTCCACGACGTGCCCGCCTCGCACCTGCGTCCGGCCCACGCCCTCGAGCACCCGGAGCGTCTGCCCCAGCGCATGGGCGTGCCAGGCATTGCGCGCCCCCGGGGCGAATCGGACGAGCCCGACGCGGATGCGCGAGCCGGGCAGATCGCGGCCGGCCACGTCCTCGATCCAGGCATCGCCCACGAAGGTCTTCGAATCGCCCTTCCGGATCGCCCGGCTCGAGATTCGCTGCATCGCGATTACTGGACGAAGCTCTGCCAGTACCGCTCCGCCGAGCCGCCGAGGCCGCCCGTCGCGGCGACCGTGCCGGCCCACCGCCGGACCGCCGAGGCCATCGCCTTCTCGCCCCCGAACAGGCGATCGAGCTGGCTCTCGTACAGGCTGATGCCGGTGATCTTGCGCTCGAGCTGGTCGCCGACCTCGGCATAGCGGGGGGTCAGGAACACGTCCGCCGGGAGCCCCTCCAGCGAACCCGCGGGCAGGTCCTCGAGGTCCGTGAAGCCCTTCCACCAGGCGTACGGAAAGTCCTCGTAGAACACGACCTTGCCGGCCCATTCGGGCCCCGGCATGACCCACCGCCGGGCTTCCTTGAGGAGCTCCAGGCCGGCCTCGCGGCAGAGCTGGTGGTCGACATGATTCCCGACCCCGAGCGGGAGATACACCGTCTGGGGTTCGAGCCGGACGATCTCGCGCCGCAGCGCCTCGTACGGCGAGACGTCGTCCGATCGAGGCAGCCCGAGCAGCTCGTCGTCGCCCTCGTAGCCACGGAAGACCGCATCCGCGAGATCGAGGAACACGACCGAGGCCTCGGCGAAGTAGGCGTACCGCTCGTCCTCGACCCGCCGCTCGGCCATGGCCTCGCCGGCGACCGCCGCCTCGACGACGCTGTCGGTGTAGATCGCCCCCTGGGTCGGGACCTCGTCGACGAGCACCTGGCCCGCGAGGGGCTTCGCCCGGATGCTCGCCCGGCGATACCACGAGGCCCGCTGCCAGAAGCGTTTCGCGGAGGCATCCGCGTCGGCCTGGGTGGCTTCGAGGCGATCGTCCGTGGCGGCCCACGGCGGCGGGCCGTCCTCCGAGGTGAAGTCGGGCGCGATGTCGGCCCGATTGAACGCCTCGGTCGCGGGCCACAGGGCCTTCGTCCCGAAGCCGAGCGCCTCGCGCTGGTACGGCGTCAGCGCGTCGCCGCTCCCAGCGCCCGAGAAGACCGTGAGGATCGTGACGTTCTGGCCGAGCTCCCGGAGGCTGGCGATGAGCCCGCCGCAGCTGAGCGCGACGTCGTCCGGATGGGGCGCGACGAAGACGTGGGTCATCGGGCCCGAGGATAGGGCAAGCGGAGGCCCCTAGCCGCTCCAGCCACCTTCACCGACGAGGGGCACGAACGCCACCGGCCCATCGGACCACTCTCGCCAATCCGCGGGACCGGTCCGTTCGACGACGAGCAGGTCCTGGATGCGCCGTCCCCCGACCGGGATCACGATGCGGCCGCCGCTCGCGAGCTGCTCCCGCAGCGACTCCGGCACCGTCGGCGCGGCGGCCGCGACGAGGATCCCGTCCCACGGTGCTCCCGCGGGATCGCCGCAGCTGCCGTCGCCCACCACGACCTCCACGCCCTCGATCCCGAGGGCCGCGAGATGGGCCCGCGCGGCGTCCGCGAGCGACGGCCATCGCTCGATCGAGCGGACCCGCGCTCCGAGCCTGGCCAGCACGGCGGCCTGGTAGCCCGAGCCGGTGCCGACGTCGAGGACCCGATCGCCCGGTTCGACGCGGAGCAGCTCGGTCATCCGGGCCACGACGTAGGGCTGGCTGATCGACTGGCCCTCGTCGATCGGGAGGGCTCGATCGTCGTAGGCCGCGGCCAGGCTGGGCGTCTCCACGAACGCCTCGCGCGGCAGGTCGCCCATGACCGCGAGGACGCGCTCGTCCTCGATGCCGCGCCGCCGGAGCTGCTCCGCGACCATCGCCGCTCGGGCGTCGGTGACGCGGTCGGCCGGATCGGCCATGGCGCCGACGATAGGCAATCCGCGCGCGGTTCGAAGCAGGAAGCCGGTCAGGACCCTTGCGGCGAGGCGGCGGGTGCGCTCGAGCCGCTCGCTCCCGGCGACGCGCTCTCGCTCGAGGCGACCGTCGGCTGGGGTGTGGTCGTGAACGCGCCGCCGTGGCCGAAGGCCATCGCGTTGAGGAAGATCGCCAGGTAGACGAGGACCACCAGGATCACGAATGCCTGCGACACGCGGTCCCGGATCCGGAGTGACGGGTCGATCGCGACGCCGCGGGCCCGGCTGGACATTGCGAGGCCACGGTTGGCCCGGGCCTGCTCGGCCCGGCGCTCGTCCGGTCGCCGTCGACGACGTCCGGGAGCCGGCTCGGGCTCGACGATCTCGTCGTCCTCGTCGAGCTGCTCCTCGAGCGGCTCCTCGTCATCGAGCGCCTCGTCGTCGAGCTCCTCGTCGTCGAGTGCCTCGTCGTCGAGCGCCTCGTCGTCGAGCGCCTCGCCGGTGTCGGAAGCCTCGGCGGCCTCGAGGTCGGTCTGCGTTCCGTCGATCGGCTCGCCAATTCCCTTGTCGGTCATCGAGTGGTCGCGCGCGCTCCGTAGGAAAGACGGCCCCGTCGGGGCCGTCGCGGTCGGCAGTGTACGGGATCAGGCCTCCCGCACGGCCGGGACGAGCAGGCCCGCGAGTCCCGCCAGGACGGTCACCAGCCCGAAGGCGCCGATCACGGGCGCGGCCCCGAACACCTGGCCGAGCACGCCGCCCACGCCCATCGCGACCGTCATCGAGCCGAACACGAGCGAGAACCGAAGCCCGAGGACTCGACCCATCAGCTCCGGCGGCGTCCGCCGCTGGACGAGCGTCTGGCTCGGGATCACGAACGCCAGGTTGCCGAGCCCGGCACCGAACGCCATCCCGACGGCGAGGTAGAGGTTGCCGCTCAGGGCGAGACCCGCCACGGCGGCGCCGGTCACGACATAGCCCACGATGACGAGCCGCCCGAGTGCCAGTCGCGCGCCGATGAGCCCGATCGCGAACCCGCCGATGAGGTTCCCCGCCCCGATCGCGCCCTCGATGAACGAGTAGGCCGCGGTGGCGTCGAACCCGGCTCGATCGATGGACTGGTCGGCGAAGACCGGGGTGAGGGCCAGGAAGATCCCGAGCATGAACTGCCCGACCGAGGCCTGGAGCGTGTTCGCAAGCAGCACCGGCTCGGTCCGGAGGAATCGCCAGCCGTCGCGCAGCTCGCCGTAGAACCCGCCGGCCATCGGAGCCGCTCCGGGCTCCTCGCTGGCCCCTCCGGCCTCCTTGCTGGTTCCGTCCTGGGCCGCCGCCGCCAGCTTCGCGAGGGGCGCGACCGCGATCGAGGCGACGAGCAGGGCCGATGCGATGTACGTGACGGCATCGACCCAGAACGCGAGCGGCAGCTGCGACCCGAGCAGGGCCACGAACAGCCCCGCGAGCACATATCCCCCGATGTCGGCGAAGTTCTCCGCGACCCACATCGCGGAGTTCGCGGGGATGAGGTCCTCGCGGGACACGATCCGCGGCAGGATCGCGCCCTGGGCCGGTCGGAAGAAGATCGAGATCGAGGTGACCAGGAAGACGAGCGGGTAGACCAGCGCCAGGTTCGTGACCGCGGCGATCGGGATCAGGAGGACGATCCCGGCCCGCAGCAGGTCGCTGACGATCATCACCTCGCGGTGGTCCCATCGGTCCACGAGCGTTCCCGCGATCGGTCCGAACAGGAGGTTCGGCAAGGTCGCCACGAGGAACACCAGCCCGACGTCGAGGGGCGAGTTCGTCGCCCGCAGGACGAGGAACGCGAGCGCGACCTGGTGGACGCGATCGCCCACCAGGCTGATGAGCTGGCCCGTCCAGAGCGCCGAGAAGGAGCTGTCAAGCGCGAGCCGGACGAACGGATGACGCCTGACCCGGCTGACGATCGCCGGGATCGGGGGAGCGACGGCACCCGCTCCCGCGGCGCCCGCTCCGGTGGCGCCGATCGCGCCACCTCGCACGAGCGTGCCTTGGCCCTGGACGCTCGCGCCGCCGATCCCGAGCGGCCGCTCCAGGGCCCCGGCCGCCGCGGCGGCGAGTCCCTCCGTCGCCGGCGCGATGCCCGCCTCCCCGATCGGCGCTCCGGGGAGCTCGGGCGCGTATGGCTCGAGGCCGGCGGCCCAGCCATCGAGGGTCGTGAGCCGCCGCCGGATGACGGCCGCGGCCGCCTCATCGAGCTCGGCCGGCGCCCGGACCGTCGTGGCGAACAGGAAGAACGCGAACCCGCCGGCCAGCAGCAGGTCGCCGACGCTCGCGACATTCCGGAGGCCCGGCACCGGGATCGGGATGATGTCGCCGAAGGGGATGAGCCGGAGCAGGAACTCCGGCGAGATCGCACCGCCCGCTGTCGCGTTGACGACGACGTGGAAGCTCGACTGCGCGGCATCGGCCAGCGACAGGCCCGCGGCCGAGATCGCGGGCGACCAGACCGGCATGTAGCCGCCGTTCACGATCATCGCGACCGCGTTGAGCAGGATCCCGACGAACGCCAGGGGGATGCCGGGCTGCTCACGGTTGCGCCACAGGCCCACGAGCAGGAGCGCGAATCCCGCCGCGAACAGGGGCAGCCGGAGGACCTGCGCGGGATCGTTGCCGCTGTCGATCGCAAACTCGGTCGCGTACCGCAGGACGAACCCGAGGAACAGCACCTGGACGAGCCGCAGGTGCGCCCGCGACAGGTTGTCGAGGCTCCCGCCCGCGAGCAGCCCGAGGACCAGCCCGGCGACGATCGCGCCGATCAGCATCGCCAGCCCCGCCTCGTGCCCGCCTCCATCGCCGTCAGGCTAGCCGCCCGACCCCAGCAGTCGCGAGACCATCCGGAACCCGTCGTCCGTCCCGGACCAGCGGCGTCGCAGCTCCCCGATCCCGAGTCGACGCCGGGCGTAGCGTAGGACCAGGATCGCGACCACGACATCGTCCAGTGGCCCGATGACCGGGATGAACTCGGGGATCAGGTCGATCGGGCTCACGATCCACACGAGCGCTCCGATGAGCGCGAGGCGGACGTCGAGCGGCACCGACCGGTCGGCCACGATCGACCGACCCAGCCGCAGGACGTCGGGCAGGACCCGCAGCAGGTCACGAGTCGCGACGCCGCGCGGCCGCGTGAGCCAGAGCAGGAGCAGCACCCCGGCCCACAGGACCAGCAGCGCGACGGCGATGCCGACGATCCACCTGGCGTCCATCCGGCGTCAGTCGGGCCAGCCCCGGCGCATCAGCTCGCGGACGCCCGTGGGCCGACCGTCGGGTCGGTCGAGGACTTCGGGGAGCGATCGGCGGAGGCGGGCCTCCGCGAGGTCACGCGAGGTCGGCGGCAGGGGAGCCCGGTGCCGGCGCGTCGAAGGCCTGGCCCGATCGGGCCGCGGCGACCTGGCCGAGAAGCGGGATCGGCCGCAGCTCGGGTCGCCCCGGATCACGCGTTTCCGCGGCCCAGGACGTCCGCATGAAGGCATCGACGATCTCGGGGTCGAACTGGACGCCCGCGAACTTCCGGAGCTCGGACACCGCCTGCTCGTTCGAGAGCGCCTTGCGATAGGGCCGATCCGCGGTCATCGCCTCGTAGGCGTCCGCCACGTGAAGGATTCGGGCAAGGCGCGGGATCTCGTCACCGATCAGCCGGTCCGGGTAGCCCGAGCCGTTGTACCACTCGTGATGGTGCCGGATGACCGGCAGCTCGGCGGCAAGGTGATCGACCGGTCCGATGATCTGGGCGCCCAGCACCGGATGGGCATTCATGATCATTCGCTCCTCGCGGGTCAGCTTGCCCTGCTTGAGCAGGACGCTGTCCGGCACGCCGATCTTTCCGACATCGTGGAGCAGTCCACCCCACTCGAGTGCCTCGAGCTCGGCGGCACTGACGCGCATCTCCCGCCCGATGTCCACCGAGATCAGTCGAACCCGCTGGCTGTGCTTGCTCGTGAACGGATCGCGCTTGTCCACCGCCTCGGCCAGCGCCCCGATCGTCTGGGTGAACATCTCGCGCATCTCGACGAACCGCTGGTACGCCAACCGCGTCGTAAACAGCGGCACCCCAAACAGGATCGTCGTCCACCACCCGGGTCCCGTTTCGTACATGTGGGCCATAAGCCACCCGAGCGGGGCGAGCGCGACTAGGTTCGCCCAGAGGTTGCTCGTTTCCGCTCCGGTCCAGAACTCTCGAATCGAGTTACCGCCGCGGATGACGACGATCAACGACACAAGCACGAGGTTGCCGAGGAAGTAGACGAGGGTCGCGAGGAGCGCGGCCACCAGCTCCCACAGAACGCCGTCAGAGATCGACTTCAAGGCCTCCAGAAGAAGGCCGGCGACGATTACTGGGAGCACGATCGCCGCGTGATTCGCGAGCGTGCCGTACCAGGGCACGCGGCCGCGCACTTCGCGCGCGTCGAAGGTCCCAAACGCGGCTGCGATGGCGCCGGCGGTCGGCCCACCGAGGATAGTGGCGGCCATCAAAGGCGCCGTCGATACGGCCACCTGCACGCCTGAGCTCAATTGAACGGGCAGCGCTGACGCGAGGAGCGTAAGCAGCGCCCAGAACGTAACGCCAGCCACCAAGTCTGGAGTCGCCGACCCCGTAACCGGCAGCGCGATTGCGGAGTCGACAGGAATCACAAGGCCCGTGACGAACAGCGCCAAGAGGGCTGCTCCCACGAGCCAGGTGACGTATAGACGTAGAGACCTAGGCAACTCGCTATCCAGTCCTTTGGCGGCGTGCCTCCTACTCTAGTTCCAGAGGTTGGGGGTCACACTCGCCGGAAGTACTAGAAGCCCTTGATCGTCGCCCCTCCGGCCAAAGCCGTGGCCGCAATGGCGCCCAGCGTGATTGCCAAGCGCATCAAGCGTGCCTTCATGCGGTTCTCCCTT
>DASUHU010000310.1:0-8036 GCA_036273395.1 Candidatus Limnocylindrales bacterium | reverse complement strand
GCCAATCGGGCTGCACGCCGAGCACGGCCTGTGGTCCCGGCCGAGCGAGCACGCCAACGCGCCCGCGAGCGATGCCTGGATCCGCCGCCTCGCCGACGCGCTCATCGACGGTCCGGTAGTGCCACACGAGCGAGGCCTCCTTCTCCTCGACGCTGGAGCCGGGCACGTCGCGAGCGCGTTGCTCCAGCCGGCCCCGGACCTCGTCCATCCAGGCGGGACGCGTGGCGAGCCGGCGGATCCAGGCATCGCTCGCGGGCGCGTTGGCGTGCTCGCTCGGCCGGGACCACAGGCCGTGCTCGGCGTGCAGCCCGATTGGCAGGTGGCCCAGCCACTCCTCCACCTCGGATCGCCGGCGGCCCGTGACGACATCGACGCTCACCTCGGGCAGGCTCGCGAGGGTCGTGAGGACCCGCAGGATCTCGACGTCCGGCCTCGCATCGGACGGCCGATCCTGGAACGGGACGAGGGTCCCGTCGTAGTCGAGGATGCAGGCCAGCGGCCCCTCGGCCGGCGCCGCGGCAGCGACCGCAGACGGCTTCGAGGTGGGCGGCGTCTCGAGGGTCGGGGGGACAGTCGTGGCGCCGCCCAGCCGCCGCCGGCCCTCGGCGTCGAGCGCGGCCAGGATGTCCCGGGCCCAGGCCGTGACGTCGTGGCGGAGGACTCGGGCCCGGAGCGAGGCCATCCGCCGCCGGCGCTCCTCGCGTGGCATCTCGATCGCGGCCGCGATCGCGTCGGCCACGCCATCGAGGTCGTAGGGATTCACGATGAGTGCCCCGACGAGCTCCGCGGCGGCACCTGCGAACTCGCTCAGGACGAGGACGCCGTCCTCGTCGGATCGAGACGCCACGAACTCCTTGGCCACGAGGTTCATCCCGTCGCGGACCGGCGTCACGAGGGCCACCGAGGCAGCTCGATGGAGGGCCACGAGCTGCTCGCGCGGGAGCGTCCGCGAGACGTAGTGGATCGGCTGGCGGTCCACGCTCCCGAAGCGGCCGTTGATCCGGCCGACGAGCTCGTCGACCTGGGAGCCGTAGTCGCGGTTCTCCGGCACGGCCTCGCGGGTCGGCACGGCCACCTGGACGAGGCGGATCCGGCTCCGGAGGGCCGGGTGCCGTTCGAGGCAGCGCTCGAATGCCAGGAGCCGCCTGGGGATGCCCTTCGTGTAGTCGAGCCGGTCGACCGCGACGACGAGCTCCACCCCATCGCGCCGGAGCTGCCGCGCCTCCTCGAGCACCGCGGGGTCCTCCGCGAGCGCCTCGTACGCGTCGGCGTCGATGCCCATCGGGAACGCCCCGGCCCGAACGCGCCGGCCCTGGAACGCGATCCGCTGGTTCCGGACCTCGCAGCCGAGGATCTGGGCCGCGGACCGCCGGAAGTGGTTCGCGTAGGCCTCCGTGTGGAAGCCGACGAGATCCGCGCCGAGCATGCCCTCGAGCAGGTCGCGCCGCCAGCGCAGCACGCGGAAGAGCTCGGACGACGGGAACGGCACGTGCAGGAAGAACCCGATCGTCGCGTCGGGCAGGCGCTGGCGCAGGAGGCCCGGCACGAGCAGCAGCTGGTAGTCGTGGACCCAGACGACGTCGCCGGGGCGGTGCACGGACACGATCGCCTCGGCGAACCGCTCGTTCGCCTCGCGGTAGGCGTCCCAGCCCTTCGGATCGAGTGGCAGGCGCTCGAGCTGGTAATGGAGCAGCGGCCACAGCACGGCCGAGGAGAAGTCCTCGTAGAACCGCCGCGCGAGCCCCGCTTCGAGCTCCACCGGGATCGCGCGCCGGTCGCGGAGCTCCGCGCTCAGCGCGGCTCGGGGCCCGGGACCCAGCCGCCACGTCTCTCCCGGCCAGCCGACCCACAGCCCGTTGCCGCGCTCGTGGATCCCGAGGAGCCCCGTCGCAACGCCGCCGGCGGCGTTCGCGACGACCAGCTCGCCCCGCTCCACCCGGGCCGAGATGGGGAGTCGGTGGGAGACGAGGATGACCCGGGGCATCTCAGCCGGCGACCGTGGTCACGATCAGGACGAGCGCCGCGACGCTCATGACGATCGCGGTCAGCCACCCGAGCACATTCACGATCCGGTTGTTGACCCGATCGCCCATGACCCGCGGATCATTCGTGACGACCATCACGAGGACGAGCAGCGGCGGGGCCACGATGCCGTTGATGACCGCCGTCACGACGAGCGCCTGGATGGGATTGACGCCGAGGGCGTTGATGAGGACGCCCAGGAGCGTGGCCAGTCCGATGACCAGGTAGAACTGGCGCGCTCGACCGGGGTTCTCGTCGAGCCCGAAGCGCCAGCCCATCGCTTCCGACAGGGCGTACGCGGCGGAGGCCGACAGGATCGGCACGGCCAGCACGCCACCGCCGATGAGCCCGACTCCGAGGAGCGCCGCCGCGAGGTCGCCGGCGAGCGGGCGGAGGGCCTGGGCCGCGTCCGTGGCCGACCCGATCTCCGTCTGGCCGCTGGCATGGAGCGTGGCCGCGGTGGCGAGGATGACGAAGAACATGACGAGATTGCTGAACAGCATGCCAGCCCCGACGTCCAGGCCGGCGTAGGTCAGCTCCTTGTTCGTGGCGCCCTTGCGCTGCCACAGCCGCTGCCGGCCGACGCTCTTCTCGTCCTCGACCTCGTGGGAGGCCTGCCAGAAGAACAGGTACGGCGAGATGGTGGTCCCGAGGATCGCGACGAGGGTCGTCACGAACCCGCGGTCGAGCGAGACCGTCGGGACGATCGTCGCCACGAGCACCGCGCCGGGATCGGGATGGGACAGGACGGCCGCGCCGACGTAGGCCAGGAGGGCCAGGGCGAGCCACTGGAACACCCGGGCGATGAGCCGGTACGAGCCGAAGACCTGGAGGGCCACGATCGCGATCGCGATCGGCGGAACGAGCGGCGCGGCCGGGATCGCGGGCGCGAGCAGGTTGACCGACGCCCCGATCGCCCCGAGATCCGCGCCGACGTTGATCGTGTTCGCGACGAACAGGGCCAGGACCGTCAGGTACAGCAGCCAGCGCGGGTAGTGCTGCCGGAGGACGCCCGCCAGGCCTCGCCCGCTGACGAGCCCGATCTTGGCGCAGGCGTACTGGACCGCGGTCATCATCGGGAACGTCAGGAGCGCGGTCCACAGCAGGCCCAGGCCGTACGCCGCGCCCGCGCTGGCGTACGTCGCGATGCCGCTCGGATCGTCGTCGGACGCCCCGGTGATGAAGCCCGGACCCAGGATCCGCAGGAACCGCTTGATCGGGTTCGATTCGCGGCCGAGCTGGGCCACGAGCGGATGGGCCGTCCGGACGCGCCGGGCCCCGTGGGTCTCTGGCACGTCGCCTCCTCGTCGATGCCGCCGCGACCGGACGGCCTCCCGAGCATCGCGAGGCGAGGGTTGCAGCGACCGCGCGGGCGGTCACGCCACGAGGGTGCGTTGCCTTCCAAATTCGAACGCGGCGTAGCATGGAATGCCTCGAATCGAGGTGCCCGCACGCCATGACGATCACCGCCACGCAGCCCCACAAGATCTATCTCGCCGGCCAGTGGGTCGACTCGCCCGAGGTGCTCCCGGTGGGCAATCCCGCCGCCGATGACGAGCCCGCCGGCGCGACCTACAACGCAACCCCCGAGCAGTACGAGCAGGCCGTCCAGGCCGCCGTGGCCGCGTTCGAGGAGACCCGCCGGCTCCCGGCCTACGAGCGGAGCCGGGCCCTCCGCGAGATCAGCGCCGGGATCAAGGGCCGCCGCGAGGAGCTCGGCCGGATCATGGCCCAGGAGGCCGGCAAGCCGATCCGCGACGCCCTGGCCGAGGTGGACCGGGCGGTCTTCACGACCCGCGTCGCGGCCGAGGAGGCCGAGCGGATCGGAGGCGAGGTCATGCCCCTCGACCTCGCGGCCTCGTCCCGCGACCGGGTCGGGATCACGAAGCGCTTCCCGCTCGGCCCGATCGCCGGGATCAGCCCGTTCAACTTCCCGCTCAACCTCGCCCTCCACAAGATCGCGCCCGCGATCGCGGCGGGCTGCTCCATCGTGCTGAAGCCCGCCTCGAAGGACCCGCTCACGATGCTCGCGGCGACCGAGATCATCGACTCGGTCGGGCTGCCCGACGGCGCGGTGAGCGTGCTGCCGATGACCCGCGAGCTCGGCGACCGGATGGTCTCGGACGAGCGGTTCAAGCTCCTGACGTTCACCGGCAGCCCCTCGGTCGGCTGGCGGATGAAGGACCGGGCCGGCAAGAAGAAGGTCGTCCTGGAGCTCGGCGGGAACGCCGGCGTGATCGTCGACGAGACGGCGAATCTCGACTGGGCCGTGAAGCGGATCCTCGTCGGCGGCTTCGGCTATGCCGGCCAGTCCTGCATCAGCGTCCAGCGGATCTATGTCCACGAGGCCGTGGCGGACCGGTTCCGCGACCAGCTCGTCGCGGGCGTGCAGGGCCTCAAGGTCGGCGATCCGCTCGACCCCTCGACCGACGTCGGGCCGATGGTCGACCTCGAGAATGCCAACCGGATCGCCGCATGGGTCGAGGACGCCACGCGCCAGGGCGGCCGCGTCCTGACCGGCGGCCAGGCCGACGGCTCGTTCTTCGAGCCGACCGTCATGGAGAACGTGCCGCCGACGGCCCAGGTCTGCAACGCCGAGGCGTTCGCCCCGATCGTGATCCTGGTCACGTTCTCGGACTTCTCCGACGCCCTGCGCCGGGTCAACGACTCGGCCTTCGGGCTCCAGAGCGGCGTCTTCACGAACGACCTCGGTCACGCCTGGCAGGCGTTCAACGAGCTCGAGGTCGGGGGCGTGATCGTCAACGACATCTCGAACTACCGGATCGACCACATGCCCTACGGCGGGGTCAAGGACTCTGGCCTCTCCCGCGAGGGCCTCCGCTGGTCGATCGAGGACATGACCGAGCTGCGCATCATGGTCCTGGCCCAGCCGCAATAGCCCAGGGAGCCATGCGCCGGTAGCGCCGGGCGCCGGTAGCGCCGGCACGCGGGTACCGTCGCGAGTCTGGAGGGAGGTCGCGGGATGTCGGTGGTCGGCGGGATCGGGTTTGGCATCGTCGCCCTGATCTGGCTCGTGGTCATCGTCGCGTTCTGGGCGCTCGTGATCGTCGGGGTCGTCTTCGCCGTTCGATGGCTCATCCGGGCCGATCGGAACAGCCGCCTGCCGCCGGGGCCGCCCGCGCCGAGCGGACCCCGCGACGATCCGCTCGAGATCCTTCGGCAGCGCTACGCCCGCGGCGAGATCGACGAGGAGGAGTTCGAGCGCCGCCGGAGGACGCTCACCGGCGGCTGACCGTCAGATCTGGCTCGTGCAGGCCCGGCACTTCGTCGCGTCGGCGGCGTTGATCTCCTTGCAGTAGGGGCAGGTCTTGCTCGGCGGCTCGGCCGGCGCCGGCTCCTCGCGGATGAACATCTTCGAGATCCGCCAGACCACGAAGGCGATGACGATGAACGCGATCACCGCGTTGATGAACAGGCCGTACCGGATCGCGACCTCGGCCACGTAGCCCGGCGCCGTGGGGTCCGTGCCGGCGCCCTGCTTGAGCACGATCTTCAGGGCCGCGAAGTCGACGCCGCCGAGGAGGAGGCCGATCGGCGGCATGATGATGTCGTTGACGAGCGAATCGACGACGGCGCCGAGGGCCGCGCCGATGATCACGCCGATCGCCAGGGCCAGCGCGTTGGTCTTGAGCAGGAACGCCCGAAACTCGGACCACATCGTCCCGTTCCTCCATGCAGCTGCGGCTCATCCGAACCGATGACGCCCGAACCCTACACTCGCCGCGTGCCTGACGCGGCCCTCCCAACTGCCGCCGACCTGCTCGTCGCCTGCCTCGAGGCCGAGGGCGTGCAGTACGCCTTCGGCGTGCCGGGCGAGGAGACGCTCGAGATCCTGGACGCCCTCTCCCGCAGCGCGACGATTCGCCACATCACCACCCGGCACGAGCAGGGCGCGGCGTTCATGGCCGACGTCCATGGCCGCCTGACGGGTCGCGCCGCCGTGGCCCTCGCGACGCTCGGGCCGGGAGCGACGAACCTCATGACCGGCGTCGCGGACGCGTTCCTCGACCGATCGCCGATGGTCGCGATCACCGGCCAGGCCGGCTCGGCGGTGCTCCACAAGGAGGCCCACCAGGTCGTCGACATCGTCCAGATGCTCAGGCCCGTGACGAAGTGGAACACGCGCGTCGAGCGCGTCGACGCGGTGCCGGAGATCGTCCGGAAGGCGTTCCGGGTCGCGCAGCTCGAGAAGCCCGGCCCGACCCACATCGAGCTGCCCGAGAACCTCGCCGCCAGCCCGCCCGAGTCCGGCGAGGCGCTCGCGCCGCTCCAGCCCGGGCGGGCCTACTTCCCGGAGCCCACCGAGGAGGCGATCGAGCACGCCGCGCGCCTGATCGCCGGATCCCACCGGCCCCTGATCCTGGCCGGCAACGGCGTCCTCCGGCGGCGCGCCTCGCCGGAGCTGCGGGCCCTCGCCCGAGGCACCCACGTCCCCGTCGCCGCGACGTTCATGGGCAAGGGCGCGATCGACGATCGGTCCCACCTCTCGCTCATGGCGGTTGGGCTCCAGGCGCGTGATCACGTCCTGACCGGGTTCGATCGGGCCGACCTCGTGATCAGCGTCGGCTACGACCTCGTGGAGTACGCCCCGTCGCGCTGGAACCCCGACGGCGAGAAGCGGATCGTCCACGTCGACACCCAGCCGGCCGAGGTCGACGCGGCGTACCAGCCCGAGGTGGAGCTGATCGGCGACATCGGCGGGTCGCTGGAGCGGCTGCTCGCCGCGGTCCAGGCCCTCGGCGGGGTGGGTGGGCGCTCGGCGAGCGAGCGCCACGCGACGAAGGAGACGCTCGTCAACGCCGATCTTCGGACCAGGCTCCTCGAGGATCTCGCCGTCTGCACGACGGATCCGGGCTATCCGATCAAGCCCCAGCGCGCGATCTACGAGCTCCGCCGCGCCCTCGAGCCCGAGGACATCGTCGTGAGCGACGTCGGGGCCCACAAGGTCTGGGTCGCCCGGCTGTACCAGGCCTACGAGCCGAACACCGTGATCATCTCGAACGGCTTCGCGGCGATGGGCATCGCCGTGCCCGGCGCGATCGCGGCCAAGCTCGTCCATCCGGACCGGAAGGTCGTCGCGCTGTGCGGCGACGGCGGCTTCCTCATGAACTCCCAGGAGCTCGAGACCGCCAAGCGGATCGGCGCGGGGATCGTCGTGGTCGTGTGGCGCGACGACGGCTACGGCCTCATCGACTGGAAGCAGCGCAACGCCTTCGGGCGGCCCTATGCGGTCGAGTTCGGCAACCCCGACCTGGTCCGATACGCCGAGTCCTTCGGCATCCCGGCCTTCCGGCCGTCAACAGCGGACGAGCTGTATCCGACGCTCCGGCGGGCGCTCGAAATCGATGGCCCCGCGGTCGTGGACGTCCCGATCGACTACGCCGAGAACGTCCGGCTCACCGAGCGCCTCGGCGCCCTGGCCGCGGCCACCTGAACGCCGCGGTTGTCCCAGGGATCGCCCAGGACACGACCGCGGCCGACTTGGCCGCGAGCCAGGAGCCATGGAGATCGAGCGGGGCGTCGGTCGTGGCCGAGCTGGTCTCGTGGGTCGTCTTGGACGAGGCGAGATAGCCGTACGTGTCGGTGCTCGAGCCCACCGTTCGAGGATGAAGTGACGTTGTATGGAGATCCCAGGCATCAGCGCGAGTGGCGCGGTGACGACGAGACCGATGGCCGCCAGCTGCCCAACCAGCTCCAATACCAAGGAACCGTTACGCAACGCCGCGGGTAGACCGGCGTTGCGAGAGTTGACAAGAAACCCGCGGTGTCGGCCAACCCTGTACAACCGCCCCTGCCATGGCGCAGCGCCGTGATAACCAATGCGAAAACGCAAGCGATGGTTTGCATCAGTGATCGTCAAACGTCTGGTAGAACAAGTCGAATCCGAGGTCGGTTAGGACCTCGGCGGCCGCCCCCGCGCAGCGACCGACGCGACGACACATCCCGAAGTACCAACAAAGAAGGTTGGACGCTCACACACCTCGCCACCGACC
>DASUHU010000309.1:0-4399 GCA_036273395.1 Candidatus Limnocylindrales bacterium | reverse complement strand
GCCGGCGCGGGGTTGAGAACCGTCGTCGCACCTCGGGCCCTGGCCGTCGCGAACGCCGCCGCCGTCGCCTCCTGCGGGATCTCGAGCTGGCCGATCACGACGCCGATCGTCTCGAGCTCGGCGATCGCTCGCGCCGCGGCCTCGGGCTCGACGAGGCCGTTCGCGCCGGGCACGACGATGATCCGGTTGGTGCCATCGGCCTCGACCCAGATCGGCGCCACCCCGCTCGATCCGGCGACCCGGGCGATCCGTGATCGGTCGACGCCCTGCTCGTCGAAGTTCGCGAGCGTCGTGTCGGCGTACAGGTCGTCGCCCAGCGCGCCGATCATGGAGACGGTCGCGCCGAGCCGGGCGGCCATGACCGCCTGGTTCGCGCCCTTGCCACCGAAGCCCGTGACGAACCGCTCGCCGAGGACGGTCTCGCCCGCCTCCGGCGCCCGCGCGACGTACGCGACGAGGTCGACATTGCAGCTCCCGACCACCGCGATGGTCGGCGCTCGACTCGCGCGCGGCCCGGTCATCGTGGGTTGGCCCCTGCGGTCGTGCTGGCTCCCAATCGACCTCCTCGTGCTGGAGGCGGGCATTGTCCCATCGGCGTAGGCTCGCCCGATGGACCTCCGGACCCAGCACCAGCCGGCGTCACCGCCCCGGCCCGCCGCGCGCCTCTGCCCGCACGCGCCCGAGACCATCGCCCAGCCCAGCGGGGATCGCTGCGAGGAGTGCGGCAGCGACTTCAACCTCCGCCTCTGCGCGACCTGCGGCCATGTCGGCTGCTGCGAGTCGCAGGCCGGCCACGGTCGGGCTCACGCGCTCGGGTCGGGCCACGCGGTGATCCTCCAGATGCCGGCCGGCGAGGGCTTCACCTGGTGCTACACGGAGAACCGCTACCTCTGATCGCGGCCGCGCGGCCCGCAGCGATCGCGGCAGCTCGTCGGGCCGCGCTTGACGCTCCGGAAGGGGCTTGCCTAGACTCCCGGCCACAGCACGAATACGGGCGGTGATCGGGACGAGTACCCGTCGCACAGCTGGGCACAGAGACCCGGCGGCTGGTGGAAGCCGGGACGGCAGCGATGGCGAATGGACCCGGGAGCCTCCGGACCGAACGGCGAAGCAGCGGCGTCGGCCGCAGGCGAGCCCAGTAGGCTCCGGCGCAGGGCGCCAGCGATAGCGGGCAGCGCCGATCGGCCGCGCAGGCGGACCCGTCGGTCAGGTGAGTGCGGCAGACGCCGAATGAGGGTGGCACCGCGGAAGGCACGGCCTTTCGTCCCGGGAGGACGAAGGTCGTTCTTGATTCTCGGAGACGAACCGCGGCGATGACAGCAGACCCGATCAGCCTGGGCCAGGCGAAGCGCCTCGTCGGCAATGCCGACACGCTCCTCCTCCGCGCCTCGCGGCCGGCCGACCTCGATACCCCGATCGGGGCGTTCCTCCGGCTCGACGACGGCGTGACGCCGGCGTACCTGCTCGAATCGGTCGAGGGCGGGGAGCGGGTCGGGCGGTACTCGTTCCTCGGCGTCGGGCCGCGGCGGCTGCTCGAGGTCCGCGACGGGACCGCGACGATCCAGACGCGCCCGGTCGACGTCGCGCGCTTCGAGCCCGATCTGCCCATCACCGCGGTCCCGGCAGCGGATCCACTCGCCGCGCTGCGATCGTTCGTGCCGCGCCGGCGGGTCGCGCCGCGCGAGGCGATGCCGCGCTTCACCGGCGGCGCCGTCGGCGCCCTCGCCTACGACGCGGTCCCGATCTTCGAGCCGGCGGTTCCGCTCCCGAGCCGCGACCCGATCGGCGTGCCGATCGCCGCCTTCATCGAGACCGACCTCGTCGTCGTGTTCGATCACCTGACCCACGAGCTGTCGGCGATCGCGTCGCTCCACACCGACGCGCCGAACCTCGAGGCCCGCTACCGCATCGCGGAGGAGGCCGTGTTCGAGGCCCTCGAGCGAACGGCCCGACCGAGCGCCGCCGAGATCGGCGTGGCGAACGGCACGGGATCGCGAGACGGCGCGCACCTGATCGGCGGCGTCGAGCCCGGGCAGACGAGCCTCGGCCGGGACGCGTACATCCACGCGGTCGAGGTGGCGAAGGCCGCCATCGCGGCCGGCGAGGCGATCCAGGTCGTGCTGGCGCGGCGCCAGTCATTCGACCTCCCGATCGATCCCGCGACCGGCGAGCAGCTGCGGGCGATCGACCTGTACCGCTCGCTCCGCCGGGTCAACCCCAGCCCGTACCTGTTCTTCGTCCGGGTGCCGTCGTTCGAGGTCGTCGGCGCGTCGCCGGAGCTGCTGCTCCAGGTCGAGGGTGACCGGCTCACGACCCATCCCATCGCCGGCACCCGCCCCCGTGGCGCCACGCCCGCCGACGATGAGCGGCTGACCGAGGAGCTCAAGCGCGACCCGAAGGAGCGCGCCGAGCACGTCATGCTCGTCGACCTCGGCCGGAACGACCTCGGGCGCGTCTCGCGGCCCGGCACGGTGACCGTGTCGCGGTACATGGACGTCGAGCGCTACAGCCACGTCCTCCACCTCGTGTCGCACGTCGAGGGCCGGCTCCGGCCGGAGCTCGACGCGCTCGATGCCCTTCGGTCGGTGTTCCCGGCCGGCACGCTCTCCGGCGCGCCGAAGGTCCGGGCGATGCAGCTCATCGCGGCCGCGGAGGGGGAGCGCCGCGGGCTGTACGGCGGCGCGGTCGGCTACCTCGGCTACGACGGCAACCTGGACACGGCGATCACGATCCGGAGCGCGGTCCTGCGCGAGGGCCGGGCCCACGTCCACACCGGCGCGGGGATCGTCGCGGCCAGCCAGCCCGAGTCCGAGTTCGAGGAGACCGAGCACAAGGCGGCGGCGCTGCGGCGGGCGATCGAGGAGGCGGTGGCGCCGCGTCAGCGGCGACGTGCCACCGAGCCGGCGGCTGCAGCGCCCATGGGCGGCAACGGAGCCGAGCCATGATCCTCGTCATCGACAACTACGACTCGTTCACGTTCAACCTCGTCCAGGCCCTGCTCGCCGCGGGAGCCGAGGTCCGCGTTCTGCGCAACGACGAGATCGATCGGGCCGGGCTCGAGCGCCTCGCGGACGACGAGGCGGCGGGCCTGCGCGGGATCGTGATCTCGCCCGGTCCCAGCGATCCCGATCACGCCGGCGTCTCGGTCGACGCCGTCCGCGTCGCCGCGGAGCGCGAGCTGCCGCTCCTCGGCGTCTGCCTCGGGATGCAGTCGATGGCCGCCGCCTACGGCGCCTCGATCGTGCGAGCCCCGACGCTGGTCCACGGCGAGGCGGCCGAGGTGACGCACGACGGTTCCGGCCTGCTCGCAGGCATGCCGCCGGCCTTCATGGCCGCTCGCTACCACTCGCTGTGCGTCGACGCCGCGACCTTGCCCGCGGAGCTCCGGATCACCGCGATGAGCGAGGTCGATCGCGTGGTCATGGGCATCCGACACGCCAGCCTGCCGCTCGAGGGCGTCCAGTTCCACCCCGAGAGCGTCCTGACGCCCGACGGGCCGCATCTCCTCGCGAACTTCCTCCGGCTCGCGGGCGAGGGCGAGGCCTCGACCCTCGATGCCGCGACCGGTCGGTTCGCGACCGCTGGCCTGCCCGACGTCGACTCGGCGGCTGCCGAGGCCGAGGTGGCGCGATGAGCGACGCGGTCCGGGCCGCGGTCGCGGCGATCGTCGAGGGCCGGACGCTCACGCTGGACGAGGCGCGCGCCGCGATGGGCTCGGTCATGGATGGCGAGGCGACCCCGGCCCAGCTCGCGGCGATGCTCGTGGCGCTTCGGATGCGCGGCGAGACGGTCGACGAGTTGGCGGGATTCGCGTCGGCCATGCGCGAGCGGGTGCTCCGGGTCGAGGCGCCCGCGGGGACGATCGACGTCGTCGGCACGGGCGGCGACGGGTCAGGCACGTTCAACGTCTCGACCGCCTCCGCGCTCGTCGTCGCCGCGGCCGGCGTGCCGGTCGCGAAGCACGGCAACCGGGCGATCACCTCCCGAGCCGGATCGGCCGATGTCATCGAGGCCCTCGGCATCCGGATGGAGCACGACGCCGAGTCCGCGGCGAGGGACCTCGCCGAGCTCGGGTTCGCGTTCCTGTTCGCGCTCGGGTTCCACCCGGCGATGCGCCACGCCGGGCCCACGCGGCGAGAGATCGGCGTCCGAACGGCGTTCAACCTCCTCGGGCCGCTCACGAATCCCGCGGAAGCCACCCGGGCCGTGATCGGGGTCGGCGATGCCGGCGTCGCGGCCCGGATCGCCGAGGTCGCCCGTCGGCTGGGAACCGAGCGGACGCTCGTGGTCCACGGGGCCGGGATCGACGAGCTGCCGCTCGATGGCAGCGGCGTCCTGTACGACGTGACGGAGTCGGGGATCGAGCGGCGCGAGGTCGTGGCCTCCAACCTGGGCCTCG
>DASUHU010000308.1:0-11102 GCA_036273395.1 Candidatus Limnocylindrales bacterium | reverse complement strand
ACGGACGGACCGCTGTTTCCCAGCCGGACGGTCTCCTCCCCGAGCCAGGCCTGGAAGCCGACGAGGACGACCGCGGCGATCGAGGGCCACAGGATCGAGGGCGTCGAGCGGTGGTCGCGGATTGCGAGGTACGCGAGGGCCAGGGCCTCGAGGCCGATGATCGTGGCGATCGTCCGGTGGATCCACTCGAGCCAGACGTGGTAGTCGGACGACAGCGACGGCAGGAACTGGCCCGGGAAGCAGCCCGGCCAGGTGGGACAGGCGACGCCCGAGCTCGTGACGCGCACGATCACGCCGAGCGTGACGAGCAGGAACACGGTCGCGACGGTCAGGGCGGCCAGTCGCTGGAATCGGGTCAAGCGATCTCCGGGGTCGGTCGAACGGGAACGGCCCGAATTCTACGCTCCGGGGCGGCCATCGCTACGCTTGGGGTCGATGCTCCTCCCCCACCCCGGCATTCGCGTGGTCTCGGCACGCCGTGCGCTTGGACTGGCCCTCGCGCTCACGCTCGCCGGCTGCGGCGGGGGCGCCGGCGCCGCGCCGCAGGGCACGCCAGGGACGACACCGGGCGGCGCCATCCCGTCCCTCGCCGCGGGACAGGCCTGCGGGGCGGCGCCCCAGGTCGATCCGAACGCCGTCGGCTGGGGCCAGCCCTCGAGCCCGCCGAGCGTCATCCCGTTCCTCATCGCCAACCCCGGCGAGCTCATCTGCGGCTCCAACCGGGTGATGCTCACGTTCATCGATGCGAAGACGAATGACGCCGTCGGGGCGCCGGATCGAACAGCCTCGATCCAGCTCTACGACCTCGGCCGCGACCCGAGCACCGCCTACGCCCAGGCCGCGGGCACGTTCGTCTGGGCGATCGAGAACGAGCGCGGCGACTACATCTTCAACTTGACCTTCCCGGAGGCGGGCACGTACGGCGCCGCGGTCACGACGGCCAAGGCCGGCGGCCCGTCCGAGACGATCCGGATCGCGTTCGACGTCGAGCCCACGAATGGCGTCGTGAAGGTTGGCGACAAGGCCCCCTCGACGCCCACGCCAACCGCCGCGTCGGTCGGCGGCGACCTGTCGAAGATCTCGACCGACACCTCGCCCGATCCGGCCTTCTACCAGGTCTCGGAGAGCGACGCCCTCGCCCAGCACAAGCCCTTCGTGATGATCTTCGCGACGCCGAAGTTCTGCACGAGCGCCCAGTGCGGTCCGACGCTCGACCGGATCAAGCCTTTCGCCGCGAAGTACCCCTCGGTCGCGTTCATCCACGTCGAGCCGTACAAGCTCACCTACAGCGACGGCACGCTCCAGGCGGACCTCGACGAGCAGAACCAGCTCCAGCCGACCGACGTGACCAACACGTGGGGCCTGCTGTCCGAGCCGTGGGTCTTCGTGGTCGACCGGAACGGCATCGTCCGCGGCTCGTTCGAATTGATCTTCTCGGACCAGGAGCTGACCGCCGCGCTCGACTCGGTCAAGTAGGTCAGGGCGGCGTGCCGATCCCCGACGATGGACCCGCGCCGGAGTGGGTCACCCCTGACGCCGGCGCCGCCGGCGCCGCCGGCGCGGACGACCCGGGCGCGTCCTCGAGCCGATAGACCAGCAGGATCGAGCCGGACGTCGCGAAGTAGACCCGGACGGGCTGGCTCGTGGCCTGGTGCTCGAGCAGGTGGCCGGGCGGGAACTGCGTCGGGTCCTCGAGCTGGCCGAGCGTGAACTGGATCGTCTGCCCGGCCTTGGTCCTGAGGGTGAAGCCGCGGACGATCGAGATGTTCGTCGCGTCGACGCCCACGATGATCCCGTCCACGGGCGACGCGAGCGTCGGCGACGAAGGACTGCCGGAACTGCACGCGGCGAGGAGCACCGCCGCGGCGAGGCTCGGGGTGAGGACGAGGGCCGCGCGACGCGAGCCGGCTCGGAGGTGCGGCCGGATCACTGCGCCGCGGCGGCCCCGCTGCTGCCGGGCACGTGGATCGGCTCGTTCGCGGCACATCGCGGACAGGTGGCCGCTCCGGGCTCGTACGTCGGCAGCTGCAGGGACCACAGCGACCGGAGCGGATAGGTTCGACCCGTCGCCGGCGAGGTCAGGGTCGACATCCCGCCCGAGCGGTCGACCAGGACATCGCATTCGACGATCTCGCCGCCGGCCGCCTCGACCGCGGGCAGCATCGCCAGGAGTGAGCCGCCGGTGGTGAGGATGTCGTCGACGAGGAGGACTCGCTCGCCGGGCTCGATCCGGAAGCCCCGCCGGAACTCGCGCCGGGGCGTCCCGCCCTCGGTCGCGACCTCCTCTGCGAAGATCGCCCGAGTCCCCAGCTGCCGGCCGGTCTCGAAGGCCAGGATCACGCCGCCGGTCGTCGGGCCGGCCACGAGATCGACCGTCGGCGCGCCGGCGTCGTCGGCGTGCGCGGCGGCCCAGAACGAGCACAGCTCGCTCGTCGCCGCGGGATCCGACAGGACCGCGAACTTCTCGAGGTAGGCGTCGGAGTGGCGCCCGCTCTTGAGCCGGAAGTGCCCATCGCGGAGCGCACCCGAACGCCGGAACAGGGCTTCCGTTCGCGCGGCGATCTCCTCGCGCGCGGCCATGGCGTCCGCCGCCTTGAGCGTGGTCATCGCCGCGAGTGTAGGTCGGGGCGAGCGGTTTCCCCGAGGTGTCGGCCGCGAGTGCGATCAGGCCTCCGTGGCGAGTGGCTCCGGCGGTTCGGGCGGGAGCAGGGGACCGCCGCCGCTGCCCTGCCCGGTTCCTCCGGAGCGCGGAGGTCAGGGCCGGTACTCGACTCCCCGTGCGGAGGTCGGCGCGGCTCGCTTCGGGAGCGCCGTCCCGATCAGGTCGCGGTGGGTCGAGAGGCCCTGGCGGGCGCATTCCGACGCGAGCTCGTCGATGAGCCGGACGGGCAGCGTCGGGTCGGCGAAGATCGCCGTGCCGACCTGGACCGCGATCGCTCCGACGGCCAGGAAGTCCAGCACGTCGGCGAGCTCCGTCACGCCACCGATCGCGATGATCGGGATGTCGACCGACTGGGCCACTTCGTACACGACCTTGAGCGCGACGGGCTTGATCGCCGGTCCGGACAGGCCGCCGAAGACGTTCCCGAGGAGCGGGCGCCGGCGAGTCGGGCCGACCGCGATCCCGGAGAGGGTGTTGATCGCGGTGAGCGCGTCGGCCCCCGCGTCCTCGATGGCCCGGGCGATCGGCCGGACGTCCGCGACGTTCGGTGACAGCTTCACGAGCAGCGGCAGATCCGTGGCACGCCGGACGGCGGCCGTCACCGAGCCCGCGGCCTCCGCGTCGATCGCGAACTGCAGGCCGCCCTTGCCGACGTTCGGGCAACTGATGTTGAGCTCGATCCCGGCGACACCCGGGACCCCCTCGAGCCGGCGCGCGACCTCGACGTAATCGGCCACCGATTCGCCCGCGACGTTGACGATGACGGGCACGTCCCAGCCGGCCCAGGTCCCGGCGTACTTCTCGATCACGGCGTCGACCCCAGGGTTCTGGAGCCCGATCGAGTTGAGCATCCCGGCGGGCGTTTCGGTCACGCGCGGCGTCGGATTGCCCTGGCGGGCCTTGAGGGTCGTGCCCTTGCAGCAGATCGCGCCGAGACGCTGGACCTCGACCACGTCGCCGTACTCGATGCCGTAGCCGAACGTGCCCGAGGCCACGAGGAGCGGGTTGCGGAGGACGAGGCCTCGCCCGAGATCCACCGAGAGGTCGACCTCGCTCGCGGGAATCGGGGCTGCGTCCGTTGCCCGATCCAAGGCCGACGCAGCGGCCCGCGACTGGGGGTTGCTGGTCGCGCGCGCCGCTCCAGCGGGCAGCTGCCCGCCCATCGGCCCGTCCCGGCGCGCGAGCGGGGCGATCGCCGGGCGAATCCGACGGACCGTCGGTCGGCGCTTGGTCTGCGAGCCGGTCGCGGCCGCCGGCACGACCCGGCGCCTGGCCTTCACCAGGCTGCCTCCCAGTCGAGCTCCTCGCTCGCGAACACGGGTCCCTCGCGGCAGACGCGCACGGGCGGTCCATCGATCGACTTCACGACGCAGCCGAGGCACGCGCCCACGGCGCAGCCCATGTTCTGCTCCATCGAGACCTGCAGGAACGCCTTCCGACGCGCCAGCGGGGAACCGAGCGCGGGGCCGCGTCCGCCACCGCGCTTCCGCCCGAGGCTCGCGACGCCGAGGCGGCCGCGCCGCGTGGCGGCGAGCTTCGAGAGCGCTCGCAGCATCGGGTGCGGCCCGCAGGCGAAGGCCTGGTCGGCCCAGGCCTCGTACGCCGGCACGAGCTCGGTCACGAAGCCGTGGTGCCCGACGCTCCCGTCGTCGGTCGCGACGACGTACTCGACCTCGTCCGGCAGGAGCGAGGACGGATAGACCTCGCGGGCGCTCGCCGCGCCGAAGAGGAGGGTCACCTGCCGGCCGTCGCGGATGGCCTCGTCGGCGAGCGATCGAACCCCAGCCATCCCGAGCCCGCCCGCGATCAGCAGGAGATGGCGGCTCCGGGGGTCCACCTCGAACGGCCGCCCGAGGGGCCCCAGCATCTCGATCCGGTCGCCGGGCCGGAGGAGCGTGAACCAGGCCGTCCCCCGCCCGATCACGCGGAAGTGGATCGTCAGGGTCCCGCTCGCGAGGTCCATCGTGTTGATCGAGAACGGGCGGCGAAGGACCATGCCCGAGTAGTCGCCCGTCCGGACGTGGACGAACTGCCCGGCGCGAGCGCCGGCGATGATCTCCGGGGCCCGGTACGTCTGGAGGTACTGGCCCGGCAGGATCTCGCGGCTCTCGATGAGCTCGGCGCCGCTCAGGCGGATCCGCGGCAGCTCGGCCGCGTATGGGGTGACGACCGCCGACGGCGGGCCGCTGGCAGGGGCGGCCGGATCTCGGGTGCGGGCCGCGGTTCGCGTGCTCATCGTCCGAAGCGGCGGATCAGCGGGCCCTGGGCTCGGCGCCGTCGGCGCCGTCGCCGCCGGCCGCCTCGGCCTCGTCGTCGTGCTCGTCGTCGTCTTCGTCGTCTTCATCGTCGGGCTCGTCCGATTGCGTGCCCGCAGCGGCATCGTCGCGGTCGTCCTCGACCTCGGGATGGGCGTCGGCGATCGCCTCGGCCAGGTCACCGAAGACATCCGTCGGGTCGTAGAACCGCACGATCTCATCGGGGTTGCCGAGGTCGTGCCAGCCCGACTCGCCCTCCGGGATCACGCGGCCGCGGAAGCCGCCGAGCGCCAGCGTCAGCTGCTCGTCGTCGTCCTCGACGATCGTCACCGGGTCGAGGTACCGGAGGAGGCTGCTCGCGGCGTTCTCGAACTGCTCGAGCAGTCCCGCCTCGGCCTGCTGGCTGCGCTCCTGGAAATCGAGCGCGAGGTCGTACAGGGCCGCGGCGGCGCTTCGCGAGTCATCGACCGCCGGCACATCCGGCTGGCCGGCTGCCCATGAGTCGGCCGCAGCGGCATACGGATCGGCCGGGCCGGCACCGCCGTTCGCCTCGGCGCCGTCCTCGTCCTCGTCCGCGTCGTCGGGCTCTTCGGCTCCCTCGCCCGCGAGCGCGGGCATGGCCGCGTCGGCGTCGATGAAGGCCTGGAGGATGTCGGCCGGGTTGTAGATCTCGACGAGCTCGGCCGCGGTCTCGATGACCTCGGTCTCGGCGACCCACTCGTTCGAGGCCTCGTCGAAGACCCGGGCCCGGCTCCGGAACGTGAGGTCCGGCGCGATCGCGAGGTAGTCGGGGTCGTCGTCGATGAGGACGAGCCCACCCAGCTCCCGGATCCGGTCACCGTTGGCCCGCATGAAGCGATCGAGCTGCTCGCCGGCTCGAACCAGGAAGTCGGAGCGCTCGAACGACGCGTCGCGCTCGATGTCGGCGAGGAGCGCGCCGCGGCGAGCCTCGGATCGGTCAGCCATCGGTCGTCCTCCTAGCCGTGGTACTCGAGATCGGGTCCCATCCGCTCGCGGAGGAACATCGAATGGTGGCGCTCGAACAGCCACTCGCCGGCGCGGTGGCCAAGGGCACGAACGCTCTCGTCGGCCTCGAGCCGGTCGAGCGTGGCGTAGTCCGGCAGCTCGAGCAGGATGACGTTGTCGAAGTCCCAGCCGTGGGCGACGTTGTACCAGCCGAGGAACCGGATCCCGTACTTCTCGCCGTACTCCTTCGCCTGGCGCGGGAACAGCGTCTTCATGAAGAACTTGAAGAACGGGTCGCGGCCGCGGCGGACGGAGAAGTACGTCGCGAGCACGGGCACGGGCCGGCGGTCCTCCTGGGTCTCGAGGGTGGTCTGGGGTGGTGGCTGCCTATTCTGGCATGGCCGGCGGCTCGTTCCCGCCGCTCGGGCCGCGAGCGTTCTCGTCCTCGATCTGCCCGACCGTGGGCGTCCTCGGCTGGAGCGGCCGTCGGCGCGCCTCGGCCCGGCGATCCGCGGCCACGAGCCGGAGCAGGAAGATGATCGTCTGGCCGGAGAACAGCAGCAGCACGATCGTCGCAATCAGCAGCCCGCCCGTGACGATCTCCGGCCAGCCGGCATTGACCCCGATCGGGGTCAGGATGACGAGCACGATCAGCAGCCCGAGCTGGAGCCAGAAGCAGCCGAGGCCGGGGCCCTTCGCGGCGTCGAGCGGCCCGCCCTTGTACTCGACGTCGCGGACCGTCGACGGATGGTCGCCGGGCGGGGGGCCCGCGGCTGGCCCTCCCGGAGCCGGCCCTCCCGGAGCCGGATCCATGGTCACGAGGCGGCCTGGCACGCCGAGGCGAGACTCGCCAGCGACGCGTCGAGCGCCCCCAGCTGCGGCGCGAGCGCCGTCGGCGGCTGGTTCTGGTTGAGCCCGACGCCGAGCTCACCGAGGCTCGAGATCACGGCCTGGATCACCTGCCCGAGCGAGGAGTTGAACCCGACCTGCTGGGCCTCGTTCTCGAGCGCCTGCTGGATGCCGGAGATCAGTCCCTCGGCCTGCTCGTCGCCGATCGACCCGGCCTTGATCTGGCCCTCGACCTGGGCGAGCTCGGCGAGCGGCGCAGCGATGGCCTGACACGCACCCGACGTCACCGGGCTCGAGCAGGCGAAGCCGCAGCCCGGATTCGGGACGCCGGGCAGTCCGGTGGGCACCGCGGTGGGCCCTCCGCCGCCGCAGGCCGCGACGGCGAGCGCGCCGGCGAGCGCGCCGGCGACCAGGGCCGGCGCCACCCGCTCGAGGGCGAGCCGGCGGGTCATTCGGTCTACCCGCATCACGGCGACGCGCACCACGGCGACGCGCATCACGCCGGCGCGAGCGCCGGTTCGGACTGCGACGACGCGGCACGCGAGCGCAGGACAGGCTCTCCCGTGCGGGCGACATGCTCGATGAGGTTCGCGGCGAGACGGGTCCCGGGGTCGGCCTGGAGTCGCTCGGCAATCGCCGCCAGCCGGCCGCGCAGCCGGTCGTCGCCCAGCAGTCGATCGATCGCGCCGGTCAGCTGCTCGTCGTCGAACGCGTACGCCGGCAGCCGGACACCGAAGCCCGTCTCGTCGAGCCGCTGGGCGTTGTCGACCTGGTCCCAGAACAGCGGCAGGACCACCATCGGCTTGCCGTGGTGGAAGGACTCGGTGACGGTGTTGTTCCCGCCGTGGGTGATGACGAGATCGACCAGCGGGAGGATCGCGGGCTGCGGCAGGAAGCCCGCGCCGGTCATGTTGTCCGCGAGGCGGAGGCGGTCCGCGATTGGACCCATCGAGACGACGACCCGGTGGCGCGTCGTGGCCATGACGTCGATGAGCCGCTGCATGAGCCCGGTGTCGGCCGAGCCCAGGCTGCCAAGCGAGAGGTAGATCAGGGCCCCGTCGCCCGAGCGAATGTGCGGTGGCAGCTCCCAGCCGGCCTCGGCCGGATCGATCGCCCTGACACTCGATTCGAGCCGGTGCCACGTCGGTGAGAGCGGCCGCTCCCGCCGGTAGTCGGCGTCGCGGGGATACAGGAACAGGTTCAGCCACGGCGACTCGTGGATGAAGTCCGGGCCCTCGGCCGGCCAGGTGAGCCCGGGGGCGCCGCGCTCCCGGCAGAAGGCATCGAACCCCTGCCACAGCTCGCGATGGGTCCGATCGACCTCCTCGAGGAAGGTCGGCCACGCGCTCCGATCCGCGACCGGGTAGCCGCTCGAGAACGGCGGGATCGCCGGATCCTTGATCTCCGCTGGATTGCACGACGCGATCCGGACCCACGGCCGGCCCGACGCGGGCAGCGCCGGGAAGGCGACGACGTTGTCCTCGACGATGACGGCGGGATCGAGCTCGTCGATGATCTCGCGCAGCCGGTCGTCGACGTAGCGGGCGCCATCGATGAGCGCCGAGAACGTCGGGGCGATGAACCCCTGGAGCTGCTCGAGGGTCGAGGTCCGGAAGACCGGCGCGGTCTCGGCGATGAAATCGATCCAGAACTGACCGGGGACCTCCGGCTCCGCCGGCGGCGGGGCGAGCCGCATCCGGCGTTCCTCGAAGCCCTTCGCCTCGAGCGTGCCCGCGAACGACTCCTCGACGATGAACACGACGCGGTGGCCGCGCTCCCGGAGGATCTGGCCGATGCCGACGCAGTTGTTCGTCGGCCCGAACGCGCCCTCGGGGAAGAAGACGACGGTGCGACGGGCGGACGGGTCGCGCATCGACTCGGTCACTGGCACGCGGGCAGCGTAGCGTCCGCCCGGCCCGTAGAGTTCCATCGTGGACACGACCGGACCCGAGACGGCCTACGACTGGCATCCCGAGCCCGAGCTGATCGGGCTCCGTGACGAATCGCGCTCTCGTGCCGCCCTCCGCGACGCGCTCGCGGCCACGACCGAGGCGGCCCTCGACTACGTCTATCGCCACGCCTTCCCGCGGGCGATGTCCGAGCCGGCGGGCTACGAGGCGCTGCGCAAGGCGTACTTCGCTGAGGTGGGCGGCCCCGGTCCCGCGCCGGCTGATCCGGTCCCGCTCGAGGCGGTGCTCGCCGAGTTCTCCGAGCGGGTCGCGCCGCACATGCTGAGCGCCTACCACCCCGCGTCGTTCGGGTACTTCACGCCGACGCCGCTCGTCGCGTCGATTTCGGGCGAGCTCCTCGCCCAGACCGCCCAGCAGGGCGTCGACGTCTGGCATGCCGGGCCGATCGGAGCGTTCGTCGAGGAAGAGGTCGTGCGCTGGTTGTGCGACCTGGTCGGCTACGGCCAGGCCTCGTTCGGGCTCCTGACCTCGGGCGGGGTCATGGCCAACTTCATCGGCATCGCGCTGGCCCGCGATGTCCACCTCGCGCGCCTTCGGGGGAAGCTGCCCCGGGGGCGAGACCTCGAGGGTGTCCGGGTCTACGCCTCGGACCAGACGCACTTCTCGGTCGGTCGGGCGCTCGACGAGCTCGGATTCCCGCCCGAGACCCTCGTCGTGGTCCCGTCGGATGAGGCCTTCCGGCTCCAGTCGCAGCCCGTGGTGGAGGCGATCGCGCGCGATCGCGAGCGGGGCCTGCTGCCGTTCGCCATCGCCGCGGTCGCGGGCTCCACGAACACCGGCTCGATCGATGCCGTGGCGGATCTCGCCTACGTGGCCCGGTACGAGGATCTCTGGCTCCACGTCGACGCGGCCTACGGCGGCGCGGCCCGTCTCTCCCCTGCCCTGACCGACCTGCTCCGCGGCCTCGAGCTCGCCGATTCCGTCACGGTCGATCCCCACAAGTGGCTGTTCCAGGCCTACGACATCGGCGGGCTGTTGGTCCGCCGGCGCGAGCACCTCGAGGTCGCCTTCGGCGGTCGCCGGCCCGAGTACTACCGAGGTGGCGATCGTCCCGCCCACGACGCCGCCGAGACGGAGGACACCGGCCACGGCACGCCCGAGCAGCTCAACTTCTGGCGGCTCGGCTTCGAGGGCACCCGCCGGTGGCGGGCGCTGAAGCTGTGGTTCTCGTGGAAGCACCTCGGCACGACCGGATTTTCCCGCCTCATCGAGGCCAACGTGGCCGTCGCCGGCCATCTCGCGGCGCGCATCTCCGCCTCGGACGACTTCGAGGCGCTGCCGCCGGATCCCGCGCTATCGGTCGTGTGCTTCCGCCACGTGCCAGGTGGTCGCGAGCCCGCGACTGGTCCGGCGCGCCTCGACCCCGGGGACCTCGACCGCCACCAGGAGCGGCTCCAGGCCGCGCTCGAGGCCTCGGGCGACGGCTGGCTCACGACGACCCGCCTCCGCGGCGCCACCTACCTCCGGGCCGGCATCGTGAACACCCAGTCGACGCCGGCGGACGTCGATCGCCTGCTCGACCGCCTCCGGGAGCTCGCCGAAGCCCTGTAGGCGACCTCAGCTTCCGAGCCGGGCCGGCCCGGTCAGTCCTCCCTCGCCGCCTTCGCGGCTGGTGCGGCGCTCCGGCGATCCTGCCAGCGGAACCACTCGCCGACCGCGGGCAGGAACCAGGCCCGGCCCTCATACGGCGCGGGCACGATCGGGAAGCGGAGCTTCGCGAGTGCCGGCGGCGCCCCGCCCCCGAGCCACTCCGCGGCCCGCGTCCCGAGGTACGTCGACAGCACGACGCCCGTCCCGGAGTATCCGACCGCGTACATGACCCCGGCCGTCCGGCCGATGTGCGGCATCCGATCGACCGTGATCGCGACCTTGCCGCCCCACGAGAACTCGACCCGGGCGTCAGCGACCTGTGGATGGGTCTCGACCATCCGGCGATGGAGCAGCCGAGCCGTCCGATCGACCGTCGTCGGGAAGAAGCTGACCCGCCCGCCGAACAGCAGCCGCCGATCCGCGGTCACGTGCCAGTACGACAGGAAGTTGCGGGTGTCGAAGTAGGCCCGCCCTGTCGGCGAGATCGAGGCGGCCACGTCCGCCGGCAGGGGCTCCGTCGCGATGATGTAGCTGCCGATCGGCAACACCCGCCGCCGGACCGCGGGCGCGACCCCGTCGGTGTAGCCGTTCGTGGCGACCAGCACGTCCCGGGCGAGGATCGCGCCACGCTCCGTCTCGACGACGAACCGGCCGTCGGCCTGGCGCCGGGTCGCGCGGACCCGGACGCCCTCGTGCAGCTCCGCTCCCGCTCGCTCGGCGAGCCCGACCAGCCCGACGAACCACTTGGCCGGGTGGAGCACGCCGCCGGCGTCGACCGCGAGTCCAGCCTCGTAGGCGCTCGTCCCGATC